>NZ_JAPDCH010000002.1:0-47737 GCF_027705925.1 Aeromonas sp. Y289-2 | reverse complement strand
AATTCGGACGCGGGGTGGAGCAGCTCGGTAGCTCGTCGGGCTCATAACCCGAAGGTCGTCGGTTCAAATCCGGCCCCCGCAACCAACTTTTTCGTCAGCGTGCGATTGTGTAAACAGTCGAAAGCAGACAAACGCCATCAAGCTACTGCTCGGCTTGAGGGTGACAATTCGGACGCGGGGTGGAGCAGCTCGGTAGCTCGTCGGGCTCATAACCCGAAGGTCGTCGGTTCAAATCCGGCCCCCGCAACCAACTTTCTGTACGTTCCCGTCCTGCATTGCCAATGATTGAACAATCCTTCTTGATGCTCGTCACCATCTGGTGATTGCTGCTATTTCTGACGCTTTTTCAAGACCAAAACTGGTCGTATCAACCATTTGTTGGGTATCATCAGGTATCTCTTCATGGATGAGGCACGCGCCTGTGATCACTCCCTTCACCTATCTTCCTCCTGCTATTGAAAGCCGGGATGCCACGCTGGCCGAAGCCCTTGCCCAAGGGCTGCCGTTGCAACTGCTGCTGATCGCCGAAGAGCAGAAGGAGTCCTTGCTTTCGCTCCCCGCCCTTGCGGGTCTCCAGACCCAGCTTGCGCTGGGGAAAAAAGCGCCCTTTACCCTGATGCACGGCAATACCCTGTTGCAGGTGATGTTTGTGGCCGGCAGTGTGACGCGGGATCACCGCCTCTATAAACAGATCAGAGGCTGGATTGCTCCTCTTTCTGGGCTCAATGTGGAGCGGCTCGGGCTGCATCTGGAAGGTTTTTCCCCCTCAGAGCGAGTGATGCTGGCCGAAGTGATGTTGTCGGCCCTGCTTGCCGCCAATATTTCGTTGCCCACCAGCAAGCGCCGCAGCGAAATCAGCTGGAGCTATCAGCAGATCAAGGTTTCACCCGCGGTGGTGCTGGACTTGGCGCGCCTCTACAGCGAAGCGGGGGGCAACGGGCTGGCTCGCCATCTGGCGGTGTTGCCTGCCTCCGAGCTGACGGCCGCCAGCTATCGCGAGTTTGTCAGCAAGCTGGCGCAAGATGAGGGGTGGCAGTGCCATCACTATGATCAGGCGCAGCTGGCCGAGTTGGGGGCGGGGGCGTTTCTGGCCGTTGCTCGTGGCTCGGAAGACAATCAGGGTGCCATGGTCAAGCTCAGCTACTACCCGCCCAAACCGGTGCGCCGCATTGCACTGGTAGGCAAGGGGATCTGTCACGACTCCGGCGGTTACAACCTCAAGGTCTCTGGCAGCATGTATGGCATGCATCTGGACATGGGGGGGAGTGCAGTGGCGCTCGGCACCCTCTACGCCATCAGCCGAGCTCAGCTACCCTACGAGGTACACTGCTGGCTGGCCATTGCCGAGAACCATATCGGCCCTCACGCCTATCGTCCTGGCGAGGTGGTGACTGCCATCAATGGCACCTCCATCGAGGTGGTCGATACCGATGCCGAAGGGCGAATGGTATTGGCCGACACCCTGGCGATGGCGGTGCAGGATACTCCGGATCTGCTGCTCGATTACGCGACCCTGACCGGGGCCTGCAAACGGGCGCTAGGTAGCCGCTACAGCGGCGTCTTTACCAATCGTAGCGAATGGATGACATCACTGGTCAATCTGGGTCAGCGCAGCGGTGAGCGGATCTGGCCCTTCCCGCTTGATGACGATTACGACGACAACATCGAGAGCGAGTGGGCCGATCTGTTGCAATGTGCGCCGGGCAGTTCGCCGGATCACATTGATGCGGCCCGTTTCCTCGCCCACTTCGTGCCCGAGCAGACCCCCTGGCTGCACTTCGACCTGAGCGGTTTTCGCAACAAGGGGGGCAATGGGGTGGTCTCCAGCGAAGTGACCGGCTTTGGCGTGCGCCTCACGCTGGATCTGCTGGCCAGCCCGCTTGGCAGAGTTGGTCGCCAAACCTCTGAACAATCTGAATGATAACAAGGAGTTCTGTGAAACAACCAAGCTATGACTGGGTGCTGTTCGATTTGGATGAAACCCTGCTCGATTTTCCGGTCGCCTCCGCGCTGACGCACACCCTGCAGATCTATGGCGTACAGGCTGATGACGCCAGCATGGCGCAGTACCACGCCCTCAATCACGGGCTCTGGCAGCAGTACAACGACGGCGAGATCGATGCAACGGCGTTGCAGCAGACCCGCTTCTCCCTCTTTGCCCAGCAGGTTGCCGCCGATCCCATGGCGATGAACAACACCTTTCTGGAGCAGATCATTGCCCTTAGCATGCCTCTCGAAGGGGTGGTTGAGACCCTGCAGCAGCTGCGCAGCAAGGTGCGGATGGGGATCATCACCAATGGTTTCAGCGTGCCCCAGCGGGGGCGGCTCGGCAAACTGGGCTGGAGTGAGTGGTTCGAGCCGCTGGTGATCTCCGACGAGATCCGGGTGACCAAGCCGGCGCCAGCTATTTTCCAGCACACCCTCTCCCTGATGGGGCAGCCGGATCCTGCGCGGGTGCTGATGGTGGGGGATAATCCGAAAACCGATATTGCCGGGGCGGCGGCGCAGGGGCTGGCAACCTGCTGGTACAACCCGGCGCGGCAAGCGGGCGAGTGCGATGCCACACACGAAATCCACCACTTCACCCACCTTGCCGACATTGTGCTGGGAAGCTGATAGCCAGGTTTAACCATCACGTTATCGGTGACCAAAACGTCCTGGCAAGTTGCAACCAGGGTTGTTTGAGAACGGATTGGGTTTGCTTGAGACAGTAAGGGGAGCTGATGCTCCCCTTACTTATGAGTATTTTCCTGTGAATGCAGGGATCTGAACTGGTAGCGATCGAGGATCTGCTGATAGTCGGGACTCTGTTTCAATTGATCGATAGCCTGATTGATCCGCTGCAGTTGCGCCTCAGTGGTGCTCTCTTTGCTCAGCATCAGGTGAACCGGCGTGACTTCGATACGCAGCAGGGTATGCAGCTGATCCTGCGCTTCATCCTTATCCTGCCACCCCTGCAGTCCGTGGGGATCCAGAATAAACCCCTGGATCCGACCCCCTTGCAACATCTTCAGCAGCTGATCCAGCCGCAGGCGCATCTGCAGGCGAGGCTGCAGCTCGGGCCTTGCCATCAACTGGCGGAAGGTATTGCCGTAATCAAAGCCCTTGAGCACCCCGATATGGAAGTCAGGGGTGTTGATCAACTGCTCGAGGGTGGTGATCCCGCGCCAGCGTTCGGCATCTTGCCGACGGATGATGATGGCCGTCTCCTCTTCCCGATAGGGGTGGCTGAAGCGGGCATATTGCTGCCGCTCGGCGGTGATATTGGCTGACATGGTCAGCTGAACCGTGCCGAATTTCAGCTCGTGCAACACGCGAGCCCAGGGCATTTCACTGAATTTGGCCTGATAACCGGCCCGCAGGAAGATGGCATTGAGCAACTCCACATCCAGTCCGCGGAGCTGTTGCTGTTCATTGCGATAACTGAAGGGCTGCCAGTCGACCCAGCCCACGACCAATGACTCCTGTGCCGTAGCCTGGCAACACAAACACCATAACAACAAGAGTCTGTACACAACGCATACCCTCGAACAGGCTGATACGGTGAGTATTGGACAGGAACGACGGAGTAACCAGTGCTGAGGGTTGAGCGGATGCACTGATGTGCATCCCTCACAGTTCGTGGGCGTGGAATCCCTTGCGATAACGGGTTTCACAGCGCGGGCAGCGTTGCAGGGTCGGATCCTGTTCCAGCTGTTCGATGGAAAGCGGCTCTTCACAATCGGAGCAGAGGCCATAGAGGCCGAGATCCATCTGGCAGAGTGCCGCGTCGATCCGCTTGAGGCGGGCCACGCTCTGCTCTACCTTCGGCAGATCCAGCCGGCTGGTCAGTTCCACCAGTTGATCCTGCTCGCAGTGACCGACCTGCTCGGCCCACTCGTCACGGCGGCAGGCTTTAAGCTGACCGATCAACGTTTCTCGTACTTGGGCCCAGTCTGACAGCAGGCGATTACGCCAGACAGTCAACTGTGCTTGCGTCATTTCACACACATTATCCCCCACAGGACAGACGACAGATTCGGGGCAGTATAGGGATCCGATAACTCTATCAAGATGATATGCGTCAAGTTAAACGTGGTTAGCCGTGGCTTTTGGCTGCTTGCAGCAGGGCATCGCGGATGGGAGCCGTCTCTTTGAGCACCCGGATCTCCTGAAACAGCAGGTCTGCTTCGGGATATTCCCGCTTGAGGTAGCTGAACCACTGTTTGATGCGGCTGGGGTAGTAGTCGGCTTTTTCACTGGCCAGATCCTGCTCGGTATAGCTCACCATCAACTGCAGTACCTCGGCCCAGCTCATGTGCGGGCAGCCGGTTTTCATCACGTTGGCCAGATTGGGCAGGGAGATGGCGCCGCGCCCGACCATCAGGGCATCGCAACCCGAGACCCTGGCGCAGGTGAGGGCATCTTTATGATCCCAAATCTCGCCGTTGGCGGTGACGGGGATGGGCAGGGCGCGGCGAATGACGTCCACATACTCCCAGTGGGCGGGTGCCTTGTAGCCTTCGCGCTTGGTGCGGGCATGAACGGCCAGCTCGTTGGCGCCCCCCTGGAAGACCGCCTGGGCGTTCTCCAGATAGAGATCCTTGTCATCGTAACCGAGGCGAATTTTGGCGCTCACCGGCAGATGGGCGGGCACTGCGTCACGCACCGCCTTGACGATGCGGTAGATAGTCTCGGGTTCTTTGAGAAGCACAGCACCGCCCTTGCTCTTGTTGACCGTAGGGGCGGGACAGCCGAAGTTGAGATCGACGCCGGGGGAGCCCAGCTCGATGGCGCGCACGGCGTTCTCGGCCAGCCATTCGGGGTGTTGCCCCAGCAGTTGTACCCGCACCGGGGTACCTGCGCGGGTTTTGCCATCTTGCAGCAGTTCAGGGCAGAGGCGGTAGAACACCTTGGCGGGCAGCAGCTGATCGACGACCCGGATAAACTCGCTCACGCAGAGATCGTAATCATTGACGGAGGTGAGTACCTCCCGCATCAGGTGATCCAGTACCCCCTGCATGGGGGCCAAAATAACGCGCATAACGGCTTTCCGACGAGAGTGGCAAGAAAAAAGAGCGCAGATTGTAGTGGGGTTGCGGCCCGCTGTCAGCACCCGCTCAAACTCTGTTAGGCTAGAGGGAGATAAATCACGCAAGGAGAAGGAATGAAGCGTTGGTGTCTGATGGCGCTCGGGTGGCTGGCATTTGCCACCGGTATTGTGGGCATTGTGCTGCCCCTGTTGCCGACTACCCCCTTCATGTTGCTGGCCGCAGCCCTGTTTGCCCGCTCGTCGCCCCGTTTTCATCGCTGGTTGCTGACCCATCCCTGGTTTGGCCCGCCCATCGTGGATTGGCAGCAGTATCGCGGAATTCGTCGTCAGGCCAGACGGCGCGCCATTATCTTCATTTTGCTCACTTTCTCGGTGTCGCTGGCGGTGGTGCCACTGCTGTGGGTCAAGGGGCTGCTGGTTGTCATAATGGTGATCCTGCTCACCTGGTTAATGCGCCTGCCGGTGCTGGAGCCAGTTGCAATGGTGAAGTGAAGTCCCTAAGCTATTGCAGCAATAATGCTATGGAGTCGGCCTGTCATTTTTGCGTGACAGGCTTTTTTATTTCCCGCAGAAGGGAATTGAGAAAAAATGGCCACCCCTGGGTCAAAAAAATAAGCGGTCAACACATGAATCCGGAAACCCTGAAATTTATCGAAGCAAGCATCAAGACCATTCCCGACTATCCGAAGCCGGGCATTCTGTTTCGTGACATTACCAGCCTGATCGAGAACGCCGAGGCCTTCAAGGCCACCATCGATCTGCTGGCCAATCATTATCGTGATCAAGGGATCACCAAGATTGTTGGCACCGAAGCCCGCGGCTTCATCTTTGGCGCACCGGTTGCCTATGCCATGGGGCTGGGCTTTGTGCCGGTCCGCAAGCCGGGCAAGCTGCCGCGCGAAGTGATCGAGGAGTCCTATGCCCTCGAGTACGGCACCGATACCCTGCAACTGCACACCGATGCCATCGTACCCGGTGACAAGGTGCTGGTCGTGGACGATTTGCTGGCGACCGGTGGTACCGTCGATGCGACCGTCAAGCTGATCCGCCGTGCCGGTGGTGAAGTGGCCGATGCGGCCTTCATCATCTCCCTGCCGTCTCTGGGTGGCGATGCCCGCCTGACTGCCGCTGGCATCAAGGTGGTCTCACTGGTCGAGCTGGCCGGCGAGTAATGCCTCTTCGGCCCGATCCTCTGCATCGGGCCTGCATTGAACCGGTGCCCTTGCGGGCATCGGTTTGAAAATCAAGCGATCCCTCCCGCTCTCACCGATAGCCGATACAGCCAGCCCGCCATTTGTGTTAGCATCCGGCCTCAATGCCCTGTCTTCCCTGCATGATGGATTTATGAGCTATCAGGTTCTGGCGCGTAAATGGCGCCCCCATACGTTTGAACAAGTGGTAGGCCAGCAACATGTGCTGACCGCCTTGACCAACGCCCTGGATCAGGGACGGCTGCATCACGCCTATCTGCTGAGCGGTACCCGTGGGGTCGGCAAGACCACCATCGCCCGTATTCTGGCCAAGAGCCTCAACTGCGAGCAGGGAATCAGCAGCCACCCATGCGGTGTCTGCGATACCTGCCGCGAGATCGATCAGGGCAACTTTGTCGACCTGCTAGAGATTGACGCGGCATCCCGCACCAAGGTGGAAGATACCCGCGAGCTGCTCGACAACGTGCAGTACCGCCCGGCCCGTGGCCGCTTCAAGGTCTACCTTATCGATGAAGTGCACATGTTGTCGCGCCACAGCTTCAACGCGCTGCTGAAAACCCTGGAAGAGCCGCCCCCCTATGTGAAGTTTCTGCTGGCCACCACGGATCCGCAGAAGTTGCCCATTACCATTCTCTCGCGCTGCCTGCAGTTTCATCTGAAGAGTCTGGATCAGACCCAGATCGCCAAGCAGCTCGAATGGGTGCTGGATCAGGAGGGGCAGCCCTTCGAGCCGCGCGCCCTGCTGGCACTGGCCAAAGCCGCCGACGGCAGTATGCGCGATGCCCTGAGCCTGACCGATCAGGCGCTGGCCCACGGTAACGGCAGCGTGCGCCTCGACAGCGTGCTGGCGATGCTGGGCACGCTCGATCACCGCCATCTGCACCAGCTGCTGGAAGCCATTTTGCGGCAAGATGCCCCCGCGACCATGGCCAAGATCACTGAGATCGCCACCCTGGGCCCCGATTTTGATCAGCTCCACGCCGAGCTGGAAGGCTTGCTCCATCGCATCGCCATGGCGCAGCTGCTGCCTGCCAGTGTGCAGGAGCAGGGGGCGGATGCCGATTCCCTGCTGCAACTGGCCAAGGCGATGAGCCCGGAAGAGGTGCAGCTCTGCTACCAGATCGTGCTGGGTGGCCGTAAAGATCTGCCCTGGGCCCCCGATGGCCGCACCGCGCTGGAGATGACCTGCCTGCGGATGCTCGCCTTCTCCCCAAGGCGTGATGCCCTGCATCCGGCCAGCCTCACTGCGTTGCCCCCGTCAATGACGAGCAGTGCGGCAAGCAGTGCCACTCCGGTAGCCTCCTTGCCGGGAAAGCGCCCGGCCGCTGAATCGGCCGCAGTGGCACCGATCAGCGGCGCCGTGCCTGCACCGCTAGCCAGCCCTGTTGCCACCAGTGCCGTGCCCGCGGTTGATGTCTCCCTGCCTGCGATGACGGATGATATCGGCAACCCCGCCGACAGCGAGGAGGAGGCGCAAACCGCCGAGCTGTTCAGCCAGCAGGATGAGCTGCTGCGTGAAGCCGCAGGCATGGGGTATCAACCAGAGCCCGCGTTGACCCATGCGCAGCCCGATGTGTCTGCGCACTCAGCTGCACAGCCCGCAGATGCTGATGAACAAGCTTCTGCCGCAGCCTACGCGGACCATTCCCGTAGCGAGCCGCTGACCGCCCCCTTCGATCCCGCGCGCGAACCGACAACCACGCCGGTTAGCGCACCTGAAGCTGTTTCAGCGGTATCGAGCATGCAGAGCCTGCTTGGCAAGCGAAACATGCTGCGCAGCCGCCAGCGTGGTCAGGAAGCCCCGGCGGCGCCCGCGCCGCGCGCAGTACCGGTTGCGCCAGCTCGTCCTGTCGCGCCCGCTGCTGCTCCGGCCGTCACCCAACAGCCAGCTCCGGTCGGCCAACCGGCCGGGCAGGGAATGGCGACGATGGGACACTATGATGATCTGCCACCGGTGGATCTCTATGGCGACGGTTACGAGCCGCAGGTTGATAACGGCGATTACGAAGAGTACCTCAATCAGGGCTTTGCCGGGCAGACTCAGGTGATGAGCCACGCCCCTGTCACGGCACCGGCCCAGCCAACCGATCTGCCACCCTGGGATCTCGACGGGCAGCCGAGCTATCGACCCGGTGAACGCAGCGCTGCGGCGCCAGCGGTGACGCCCGCCCCTGCGACCCAGCCACCCGTTGCCACCACGGCGGTGGCTGCTGCACCGGTGACGCAGAGCGAGCCCGCTCAGCCGGTGATGGAGACCATCGATTGGGATGAGCTCGAGAGCGACAGCGAGCCGCAAGAGGGAGAGGCGACTCGCCTTATCCCCTCCTCGCTGCTCAATGGTTGCGGCGACGCTTGGGCCGAGTTGATCTCTCACACTCAGGTGGGAGGGCGGCTGCGTCAGTTGGCCATCAACTCGGTGATGACGCGGGAAGGGGATAAAGTCCTGCTAACCCTCAAGCCCGAGCAGCGCCATCTGGTGAGTGACAAGGCGCGCGCCGATCTGGCCGAGATCATTGGACCAGCGCTGGGGCAACCGGTGCAGGTCGAGGTGACGCTCGGCGTGGTGTCTGACCAGGAGACCCCGCTCGAGATCGAGCATCGCCTTTATCTCGGGGTGCGCGAGCAGGTGACCCGGGATCTGGAGCAGGATCCCAACGTACAGTTTTTAGTTCAGCGGTTTGGTGCCGTGCTTCATCACGAGAGCATCGAGCCACTCAACCGCTAAATTCCGTGGCCGGGAGCTTGCTTCCGGTTGAAAAGCAGTTTGGCTGTCCCCATCTAGGACAGACAAGCCCACAGCCCGGCGCTGGATGCCGGATTTCAAGACGAGAGACGACATATGTTTGGTAAAGGTGGAATGGGGAACCTGATGAAACAGGCCCAACAGATGCAAGAGCGTATGCAGAAGGCGCAGGAGCAGCTGGCTCAGATGGAAGTGACCGGTGAAGCCGGTGCTGGTATGGTCAAGGTCACCATGACCGGTAGCCACAGCGTCCGTCGCATCGAGATCGACCCCTCCCTGATGGAAGATGACAAGGAGCTGCTGGAAGATCTGGTTGCCGCCGCTTGCAACGATGCCGTGCGCCGTGTGGAAGAGCAGAACAAGGCCAAGATGGGCGAGCTGACCGGTGGCATGCAACTGCCGCCAGGCTTCAAGATGCCCTTCTAAGGCGACTCTCCCCGCGCATTCTTGCTCCCTTGTCGCTGGCCATTCGGGTCACGGCAAGGGGGACGGCCGAGAGACCCAAAGACGCAGCGTTATTGCTCAGGCGATACGCTGCGTTTTTTTATGGGCGCCATGCTGGCGCGGGCGGGCTCTAACTATCCCTTCTGGGGAGAGGTTGCCACAGCGAAGGCCGATTACGCCATGAAACGCAGCGCCTTGTATAGGCGGCACTATTTGTCGATACCCGCTATCGGATATCCCGGTTTGGCGTGGCCGGGCTGGATCGGCATAATGGCGGCTTGCCGTATCGAGGAGATTGTATGAAATATATCGGAGCCCACGTCAGTGCGGCCGGCGGGGTGGAGAATACCATCGCCCGCGCCCAGGCCATCGGGGCCAACGCGTTTGCCCTCTTTACCAAGAATCAACGTCAGTGGCAGGCCGCCCCCTTGTCGGATGCCACCATCCGCGCCTTCAAGGCGGCCTGTGACAAGGCCGGTTTTCTGCCGGAGCAGATCCTGCCCCACGACAGCTATCTCATCAATCTGGGCCACCCGGATCCCGATGGTCTGGCCAAATCCCGCGATGCGTTTCTCGACGAGATGAAGCGCTGCGAGCAGCTGGGGCTTTGCTATCTGAACTTCCACCCCGGTAGCCATCTCAAGCAGATCCCAGAGGCTGCCAGCCTCAAGCTGGTGAGCGAGTCCATCAACTGGGCGCTGGAGCGCAGTGAAGGGGTGACGGCGGTGATCGAGAATACCGCCGGGCAGGGGACCAACCTCGGCTGGTCGTTCGAGCACCTCGCCACCATCATCGAGGGGGTGGAGGACAAGAGCCGGGTCGGGATCTGTTTCGATACCTGCCACGCCTTTGCCGCAGGTTATGATCTGCGCACCACCGAGAGCTGTGCCACTGTCTTTGCCGAGTTCGACCGCACGGTGGGTTTTCATTATCTCAAGGGGATGCATATCAACGGCGCCAAGTGCACTTTCGGTAGCCGGGTCGATCGCCACCACAGCTTGCGGGAGGGCAATCTGGGGGAGGCAGTATTCCACCACATCATGAATGACGATCGCTTCGATCGCATTCCGCTGATCCTCGAGACCATAGACGAGTCTATTTGGGGCGAGGAGATCAGCTGGTTGCGCAGTCTGGCGAAGTGATACTCAGAAGCGAATCAAAGAGAGGGTGCAGTGGCTCCCTCTCTGCTTTTTCCGTTATTGGCGAGCGGGCCTGCCAGCGGCGCTCCGAGCGGGCGTTACTCTGCGCGGCTCACCTCGGCATCCTTCACCTGAGCCCGGCAGAAGTGGATAAAGTGGCGCAGGGAGGTGGAGTGGTACTTCTGCTTGTGCCAGATAAGGGAGAGCTGGCGCGGGAAGCGGCGGGAGAGGGGCAGGGCGATCAGCCGCCCATCTGCCAGGCGATCCGAGGCTGCCAGCCGGGAGATAAAGGAGATGCCAAGTCCCTTCTCCACCGCCAGCATCACCGCCTCCAGGGTGTTGAGTTCAAGCCCTGGTTGCCAGCGGGGCAGCTCGGGCTGGATCTGCTGGATAAATTGCTCGCGGCTGCCCGATTGTGCTTCACGCAATACCCAGGTCTCGCCCCCCAGACGGGAGAGGGAGAGCTCCTTCTTGTTGGCAAGCGGGTGACCGGGTGGGGCCACCACCAGCATCTCGTCCTGCAGCCAGGGTTCGGCGAGCAGGTCGGGGTGGTGGTTCTCCCCCTCGATCAGTGCCATATCCAGCTCGAAGTTGGCCAGCGCATGGCAGAGCAGGTGAGTGTTGTTGATGGTCACCTTGGGGGGGAGCCCCAGCTCCTGTTTGCTGCTGGCGAGCAGGGTAGGGAGCAGGTAGTTGCCGATGGTCTGGCTGGCACCAAGGCGCAGCTGGCCGCTCGGTTCGGCATCGGGACTGAACAGGTTCTCGATATCCTGCATCCGGGTCAGCAGCTCTTCGGCGGCCGGTTGCAGCAGGCGCCCTTCGTTATTGAGCTGCAATCTGGGGTGAATGCGGTCAAACAACGGGGTGGAGAGCTGGCGCTCCAGCTCCTGCAGCGACTGGGAGACGGCCCCCTTGCTCAGGCAGAGCTCGTTGGCGGCAAGGCCAAGGTTTCCATAGCGGGCAATGGTGGCGAACACTTTCAGCTGCTGCAGGGTCAGTTTCATCGTGTTTGGTTTTCCTGAATGATTGATTTAATTCATTTAGATATCGTAAACGATAAGGGACCATTATCCTATCGCCATAGTCATCAATAGAAAGGTGTCATCATGATCGCAAGAACCCGTAAATCACTGGCTGCCGCCCCAACCCCCATGGCGGGTCTGGCGCTGGGCATCGCCAGCCTTGGTTGGTGTTGGGAAAATGCAGGTCACTTTGATGGCCGGATGCAACTGCTGGGCGCTGCCATTGCGGCCGTGCTGCTGGTGATCCTGACCTTCAAGTTTCTGCTTCACCCCCGCCTGCTGTTGCAGGATCTCGCTCACCCTGTGGTGGGCAGTGTGGTACCGACCTATGCCATGGGCACCATGGTGGTCTCCAAAGCGCTCGGTATGATTGCGCCGCAAGCGGGCGAGGCACTCTGGCTGTTTGCCGTGGCGGTTCACCTGCTGTTCCTGGCCACCTTTATCTGGCATCGCGCCAAAGAGTTTGAAATCCACCACATGGTGCCGAGCTGGTTCGTGCCACCAGTGGGCATCATAGTGGCTGACGTCGCCTTCCCGGGCGGTCAGTTTGCCCCGCTGGCTAATGGCCTGCTCTGGTTCGGGATCATCTGCTACGGCCTGATGCTGCCGCTGATGCTCTATCGCCTGATCTTCAGCCATGAAGTGCCGGATGCCGCCAAACCGACCATTGCCATTCTGGCTGCCCCTGCCAGCCTCTCTCTGGCCGGTTACCTGACTGTCAGTCAGGAGCCGTCACTGCTGCTGGTGGCCGTGCTGTTGGGGATCGCCATCCTGATGACCGGTATCATCTATCTGGCCTTCATCAAACTGCTGCGTCTGCCCTTCTCGCCGGGTTATGCCGCCTTCACCTTCCCGCTGGTGATCGGTGCCACCGCTCTGTTCAAAGTGGCTCATCTGGTTGAAGGGTTTGCGCAAGGGAGTCACTACGTCGAGCAGATCAGTATGCTGGCTCACTTCGAGCTGGGGGTGGCTACCGTCATCGTCGGGTATGTGGCACTGCGTTACCTGATGTTTTTTCTGCCGCAGCGTGATACAGAAATGAACAACGGCATGGCTCGCCAAGGGGCTCACCGATAAACCTTGATGATGTGACATCGGGAAATGGATAAGCAGTGCGCTCCGAGAGCGACGGGATAAACGACCAGTCATACGATGGATGGACAAAGAGCCTCCACCCTGGTTGTGTAACGAGCAAAATGCCCCGCAGTGCGGGGCATTTTTTTATGGTTTTTTGATGTGGCGCCCGTGGCGGGCTATTTGCCATGGATTTAACTGGTATTACCTGTCAGGACGACTACAATGCAGCACCACTTTTTCGCTCGACCCCAATACATGTCGTCCCAAGATCCCGTATTTGACTCCTCTTTTGAAGCCCGTTTTCTGCATCCCCGCTACTGGTTCAGCTGGCTGGCGCTCGGCGTGCTGATGCTGCTCGCCTTTGTGCCGGTGCGATTGCGTGACCGTTTGGCCGAAGCCTTGGCACCGCTGGTGTTTCGTATCTCGAAAAAACAGATCTATATCGCCAGAACCAATCTGGAGATCTGCTTCCCGGACAAGAGCCCGGAAGAGCGGGATGCCATTGCACTGACCTCGATCCGGGTCGGCCTCAAGAGTCTGTTGGGATTTGGCGAGTTCACCATGCGCAGTCAGCGTTATCTGATGAGCCGGATGCAGGTGATCGGTTGGGAGCATATCGAGGCGGAGCGGGCGGCCGGCCGTCCGGTGATCCTGGTGGTGCCCCATACCTGGCCGGTGGATGCCGCCGGTTACTGCTTCACCCAGCGCGGGGTGCCGATGTGCACCATGATGAAACGGGCGCGCAATCCGGTGTTTGACTGGCACCTCAACCGTGCACGAGCCAAGAACGGTTGCCGTGTTTACGAGCGCAGCGCCGGGATCAAGGCGGTGATCAGGACCATCAAGAGCGGTCGCAGCTTCTTCTATCTGCCGGATCAGGATCATGGCCGCGAGAAGAGCATCTTCGCCCCCTTCTTTGGCTATCCCAAAGCGACCCTGCCTGCCTTGCCCCGTCTCGTACAGGTCAGTGGCGCCAAGGCGGTGCCGCTGCTCGCCTGCTATGACGAAGCGAACCACTGCTACCGGCTGGAGATTGAGGCACCGTTCGACAACTATCCCACCGAGGATGTGATGGCCGATACCTGTCGGATGAATGACATGGTGCAACAGCAGCTGATGCGCCATCCGGGTCAATACATGTGGTTCCTCAAGATCTTCGATACCCGTGAAGATCAGGAGGGGCTGGATGGCCTTTACGAGGCGGGGATCCAGCGGATCCGCAAGGGATTGTCGCCCCACGGCTGACCCAGAATTTGGATTGATTGAAATGGCCCCATGTGGGCCATTTTTTATGATAACTAGTCTGATCAGTGCCTTGCAGGTCGATGGCCAGCCTTCCCAGGGTAGAAAAAAATGTCAGGATAACTACAATAACCGTTTGTTTTTGATGACTTGATGGCCGCCATGTCTGCGTTAGATCCGGTATTTGATACCTCATTTCATAGCCGCCTGCTGCATCCCAAATGGTGGGGCAGCTGGTGCGCGCTGGGCCTGCTTTCCCTGCTGGCATTTACCCCCGCGAGACTGAGGGATCGCTTTGCCGATCTGGTCTCTCCAACCCTGCTGCGTTTTTCGAAAAAGCAGGCCTATATCGCCGATACCAACCTCAAGATCTGCTTTCCCGAGCTGGATGCCGCAGCACGGCAGGCGCTGCTGCTCAAATCGATCCGGGTCGGGCTCAAGACCTTTATGGGCTTTGGCGAGCTCAGTTGGCGCAGCAAGGCGCGCCTGATCCGCCGCATCAAGGTCACCGGCTGGGAGCATGTGCAAGCGGAGCAGGCAGAAGGCCGTCCGGTGATCCTGGTGGTGCCTCACACCTGGGCAGTCGACATGATTGGCCGCTACTTCTCCATGATGGGCATCGAGATGTGCACCATGATGAAGAGCCCGAAAGATCAGGTGTTCGACTGGTACATCAACCGCGAGCGGGCCAAAGGGGGCAAGGTCTATGAGCGCAGCGCCGGCATCAAACCGGCGATCAAGTCGATCCGCGCCGGCGCCAGTTTCTTCTACCTGCCAGATCAGGATCACGGCCGCGAGGCGAGTGTGTTTGTTCCCTTCTTTGGCCGCCCCAAGGCAACCCTGCCAGCCTTGCCCAAGCTGGTGAAGCTGACCGGTGCCAGAGCGGTGCCCATCTTCGCCAGCTATGACGAGGATGAGGGTAGCTATCTGCTGGAGATTGAGCCGCCGTTTGACCCTTATCCCACCGCCGATCTGCTGGCAGATGTCAATGCCATGAACCGTGTGGTAGAGATGCAGGTGGCGCGCCATCCCGAGCAGTACATGTGGTTTCTCAAGATCTTCGAAACCCTGGAGCATCAGGAGGGGGATGACGGCCTCTATGAAGCGGGGATCCAGCGCATTCGTCAGGGCTTGCCGCCCGAACCTTGAAAATTGGCCCGCTGGCGGGCCATTTTTGTTGGTACAGACGCCTTTCGTATTTGGTTTGCTGCAGGTGGTTTTTAAGGCGAACGGGTGGACAAAAACAGCGCAAACAGGGGATAACAGGGTGTCTTATGAAAGGGAGAGGCAGGTGAGCGTGCGCGGAGCTATCTTCGAGAGCGGAAATAGGGTAAAAGGGCGGCCATGAAAATTCCAAATCGAATCCAACCTCTGGTTGATGACGGCCTGGTCGATGAGGTCGTCAGCCGGTTGATGAGCGGCAAAGAGGCCGATGTCTATGTGGTGCGCTGCGGCGACGAGATCCGCTGCGCCAAAGTCTATAAAGAGGCGTCCAAGCGCAGCTTCAAGCAGGCCGTGGTCTATCAGGAGGGGCGCAAGGTGCGTAACAGCCGCAGCGCTCGCGCCATGGAGAAGGGCTCCAAGTACGGCCGCAAACAGCATGAAGAGGTGTGGCAGAACACCGAGGTCGACGCCCTGTTCAAGCTGGCGGCGGCCGGTGTGCGGGTGCCACAGCCCTATGTCTGCCTCGATGGTGTCCTCTTGATGGAACTTATCACCGATGAGGATGGCAATGTCGCGCCGCGCCTCAACGATGTGGCGCTTACCCCCGAGCAGGCGGTCATCGACCATGCCAAGGTGATCCGTTACGTGGTGCGGATGCTCTGCGCCGGTCTTATCCACGGCGATCTCTCCGAGTTCAATGTGCTGGTGGATGAACAGGGCCCCGTCATCATCGACCTGCCCCAGGTGGTGGATGCCGCCGCCAACAACCAGGCCAAGGCGATGCTGGAGCGGGACGTCAACAACATGCGCAACTACTACGGCATGTATGCCCCCGAACTGCTCAAGACCCGTTATGCCCAGGAGATGTGGGCGCTGTTTGAAGATGGCAAGCTCACCCCCGAGAGCGAGCTGACCGGCCACTTTGAAGAGAGCCGCGCCGCCATCGATCTCGATTCGGTGCTGCAGGAGATTGAGAGCGCCGAGGAGGAGGCCTATGCCCGTCAGGCCCGGATGAAGGCGGAGCAGGAAGACAGCTACTAACGGTCTTGCCACGTTCGCAAAAAGAGCGCCTTCGGGGCGCTCTTTTTATTGCTGCTGCGGCTATGGTCGGCTGGGGCAGGGGGCTAGCTGATACATCTCCAGCCAGTTGCGATCCCCCGGATGGAAGCGCCGCCCCAGCAACACACCACCGGCGGCTGTAATCACCTTGCGGGAGGCCAGATTGTCTTGGTCACAGCTGATCAGCACAGGCGCTGCCAGCACCTGTTGTTGCACCCAGCGCAGCAGCATGGTCGCGGCCCCTTCGCCACGGCGAGAGGGGTGGGTTTCGTAACCGATATGACCCAGCCACTGGCGGGTTGCCTCATTGTCACCGTGACGAAGACGCAGGGTGGCGATGATCTCCTCGCCATCGAGGGCAAAATAGGTGGTGGTCGGCAGGTATCCACTGGGCAAGTTGCGCCCTTTGGCGTGATCCAGCAGGCTCTGTAGCCAGCCGTCCGGGTCAAATTGCGCCACCTGATAGAGCGGCTGTCCATCCTCGGCGCATTCGGTGACATAGCGCCGGTAAGCCGGAGCATCTGCCAGCCTGGCCGGTCGGCACTGCAGAGCGTGCACTGCGTTCATGACAGGAGCGCGCAGGGCGGCAGCGGTTGCGGCTCGTTGTGGTGCAGCTCCTGTACGCAGGCCCGTTGCCTTCCAGCCTGTTTGGCGGCGTAAAGAGCCTGATCCGCGCGCAGGTAGGCCGCTTCAAATCCCTCGTCAGGGTGCAGCGAGGTGAGGCCGATACTGAGGCTGATTGGGCCACCGGCCAGCTCCCGGGTCGCCTCGGCGATCTGCTGTTGCAGGCTGTGGCAGTAGTCGGGCAGGGTCTGCGGGTCCGCCATCAGCAGCAGAGCCAGTTCATCGCCGCCAAGCCGACCGGCCATGCCCTCAGCAGGCAGGGTATTGGCGATCACCCGACCCACGGCCCGCAGCATGGCATCACCGGCGGGGTGGCCGTGGCGGTCATTGATCTGTTTGAAGTTGTCCAGATCGATCAGCAGCAGCTGGCTAGGGCTAGCCATCTCGCGGGCACGCAGGGCAACCTGGCGTTCGAAATAGTGGCGGCTGAACAGGCCGGTCAGCTCATCCTGATTGGCGCGCCGCTCCAGCGTGCGCTGGGTGGCCAGCAAGGCTTGCTGCTGGCGAGTGTGGACTAGGCTCAGCAGCAGATAACTGCGGGCGATGGTAAAGAGCAGGCTGAGCAGGATCACAGGTCCGAGCAGCGGATCGGTGAAGGAGTTGGCCGCCTGCTCCGGCTGCCAGAGGTGTTTGGCGATCCGCAGTAGTTGCAACAGCAGTTGCAGGCCGAGCAGCAGAATGGCAAAGCGCAGCACCCGATAGACAGGGGCCAGCCGCTGGTAGCGCCAGAGCTGCCAGATAAGCAGCGCAATCTGCAGCGAGAGCACGCCGGAGAGCACGATGATCCGGCTATGCACATCAAAGAGGGGTTGCTGCAGGGCGGTCAGGGCAAACAGGACGAAACCGCCGAGGGTAACGGCGGGCAGCAGCCAACCCAGTTGGTCGGCTTCACGGCGAAAGAAGTGGCGCATCCCCCGTTCATAGAGCAGGGTGGTCGACATCAACAGCAGATTGGTGCAGAGAATATTGGCAAGAGATGCATTTCCCTCAAGGGGGCGCAGCAGCAGGCAGCAAAAAGCCCCCGCGATAACCAGTTCCCCAGCTGACCAGTAGATCAATGCCCTGATCTGGCGATGGGTGTGCCACATGGCGGCGAAAATGGTGGCGACCCCCACATGTGACAGCGTGACGAACAGCACCAGACTCAACAACTGGGCCGAGGAAAACAGACTTGGCATCAAGGGGCTCTCTGGGAAGTCACCTGTGAACGAACAGGCGATGGGGTATCGCCTGCTGGCAGTGGCCGATCACAACATGAATCCAACCTATTATCAATGGGTTAAATGGCCGAATGTGCTCACCTCCGACTTCTTGCACGATGGCAATTGCTGACTCGATTTATCAGCGCACAAGGAGCCATTTTATTGTCTTGTCAGTCAATTTCGCTGCGTGAAAGGTGGTTGTGTTGGCGGCAGGGTGAATCCAACCGCCTGACGTCGTGCTAATTGCAGGTTGCAGCAGGCAAGCGCATGACGGTGGCCTCACGACCGAGGTTGGCCAGCAGACGGCGCACGTCGTCGAGGCGGATGATCAGAGTCGCGGTGTTGACCAGCGGATGGCACTGCACCTGTTCGGCCTGCCAGATGGCCTCGTCTACCACCAGCTCTACCGCTTTTTCCCTGTCGCGCACCATGGCGAGCAGGGTTACCGAGCCCGGGGTAAGGCCGAGCACCGCATTGAGTCGCTCGGGGGAGCCAAAGCTCAGCCGCTTGACGCCGAGCATGGCAGCCAGCGCCTTGAGGTCGACCCGGTGCTCCTCCGGACTCACCACCAGAAACAGCCGCTCGCTTTTCGGATCGCGCAAAAAGAGGTTCTTGGTCTTGGCGGCGGGCAGGTCGGGCAGCAACTTGCTCGCCTCCTCACAGGTAAACACGGGGGGATGGTCAAAGCGCTGGTAGGGGATAGCCAGCTGATCCAGCAGGGAATAGATTGCCACAAAGACTCCTTTTGTCGGCGAAGAGTGGTCAGAACGGGATGGGCGGGAATAACGACCGGATCGAGCTTACCAGTTTGACTCCCGCCTCGCAGCCAGCGTGATGATTGCGAGCAGGCACTGTATGAACGTACAATAGTCCCATTCTCGGACAGCCCCTTTACGCTTCATGACTGCAACCCAGCCCACCGTATCCGCCATTCCGCCCCTCGACGGTTTTATCCTGACCCGCCACGGTCGGGACGTGCGCGGCCGCAACGGGCACGCCGCCACCACCGAAATCGTGATGTGGCTCTGGAGCGCGCAGGGGCCGGTACGGGTGGTGGTGCCGGGGCAGGAGCCGGTGTTCTTCCTGCCGCAGAGCCATATGGCAGAAGCCGCCGAGCTGTTCAAAGGGGCCGGGGTGAGCGGGCGGTTTCGCCGCCTGCCAATGCACACCTTCGACGGTCGCCCTGTGGTGGGCTGCTATTTCGCCACCCTGAGCGCCTTTCACCGCGCCATCGAGCTGTTGCTTATTCGCGGACTTGAGCACTTCGAGGCGGATATCCGGCTGCCGGAGCGGTTTCTGATGGAGCGTTTCATCACCGCTGGCGTGCGCTTTGATGGCCGGGCGGTAAAAAAGGGGGGCAAGCAGGGCTACTGGGAGGTGAACGAGGCGCGCTGCGCGCCGCAGGCGGTGACGCCAACCCTCTCCTGGGTGTCACTGGATGTGGAGTGCGCCATGGACGGGGCCCTCTTCTCGGTCGGTCTTTACAGCGAGCAGGATGCGCGGGTCATCATGATTGGCACCCCGGAAGCGGATGCCGAGAGCTGGGGCACCCAGGTCCAGTGGGTGGCGGACGAGAGCGCCCTGCTGAGTGCGCTGGAGAGCTGGTTCAGCCTGCATGACCCCGATCTGGTCATCGGCTGGAACGTGGTCAACTTTGACTTTCGCCTGCTGCTACGCCGCGCCGAGCTTAACAAGCGGCGGCTGCGGCTCGGGCGGGGTCGCGAGCTCTGCTTCTGGCGCTCGTCACGGGGCGATCCCCAAACCGGCAACGTCATCATTCCCGGACGCATGGTGCTCGATGGTATCGACACCCTGAAAAGCGCCACCTGGCAGTTTGCCAGCTACAGCCTGGATGCGGTGGCGAGCGAACTGCTCGGCCGTGGCAAGGATATCGAGGACGTGGCCAATCGGGGGGAGAAGATCACCGAGCTGTTCCACTCCGACAAGGAGGCGCTCGCTCGCTATAACCTGGAGGATTGCAAGCTGGTGTGGGAGATCTTCGACTACTGCCACCTTATCCCCTTTGCCATCGAGCGCGCCTCCCTCACCGGCCTTGAGCTGGACCGGGTAGGGGGCTCGGTGGCGGCCTTTACCAACCTCTATCTGCCGCGGCTCCATCGTGGCGGCTACGTGGCCCCCAATCTGCCGGCCGACGGTGGGCTGGCGAGCCCAGGCGGCTATGTGATGGACTCCAAACCCGGTCTCTATCGCCACGTGCTGGTGCTCGATTTCAAGAGCCTCTATCCCAGCATCATCCGCACCTTCTGCATCGACCCCATGGGACTTATCGAAGGGCTGCAGCATCCCGAGCACGCCATTCCGGGCTTTCGCGGCGCCATGTTCTCCCGCGAGCGGCATTTCTTGCCGGATCTCATCGCCACCCTCTGGGCGGCGAGGGACAGAGCCAAGGCGGCCAGCAACAAGGCACTCTCCCAGGCCATCAAGATCATCATGAACTCCTTCTACGGCGTGCTGGGGTCGGGGGGCTGCCGTTTCTATGATCCGCGCCTAGCCTCATCTATCACCCTGCGTGGCCACAGCATCATGCAGCAGACCCGCGAGTGGATTGAAGAGAAGGGGTTCGAGGTGATCTATGGCGATACCGACTCCACCTTTGTCCATCTGGGGCGCGAGACCAGCCCCGATGAGGCGGATGAGATCGGCCAGCGACTGGCTCAAATGATCAACGATAACTGGGCTGCACTGATCAGGCGCGAGTTCGATCTGCCGAGTTATCTCGAGATCCAGTACGAGACCCACTATCGCCGCTTTCTGATGCCCACCATCCGCGGCTTGGAGAAGGGGAGCAAGAAGCGCTATGCGGGGCTGGTTGGCAAGGCCAGTGAGGGGAGTGAACAGCTGGTATTCAAGGGGCTCGAATCGGTGCGCACCGACTGGACCATGCTGGCCAAGCAATTCCAGACCCGCCTCTATGAGCTGGTGTTTCACGATGAAGATCCCAGCGGTTATGTGCGCACCATGGTCGATGAGACCCGCGCCGGTCGTCACGACGATCTGCTCATCTACCGCAAACGGCTGCGCCAGAAGCTCGAAGAGTATCAGAAGAATGTGCCGCCCCATGTGCGGGCGGCGCGGCTGGCCGATGAGGAGAACCTGCGCCGCGGGCTGCCCCAGCGCTATCAGCATCGGGGCGCCATCGCCTATCTGATGACCCTCAATGGCCCCGAGCCGCTGGAATACAGGCGCAGTGCCATCGATTACGAACACTATATCGACAAGCAGTTGCGGCCCATTGCCGACGCCATCCTGCCCTTTATCGGCGAGTCGTTCGACCGGATCTGCGGCCAGCAGCTGGATCTTTTCTGATTGCTGCAAGTTGGCACTTTACTTCTCATGAGTACTGGATAAAAATACAGTTATAAATCATGGAGAAGTTTCCTATGCGTCTTGAAATCATCATCGACAGAAAACATCAGATCCCGACCTCGACCATGGAGGCGCTGCGTCAGGAGCTGCTCAAGCAGCTTGGCGAAAAATTCCCCGACATCCATGTGCGGGTCGCGCCAGGCAGTGCCATGGCTCTGACCGTCAGCCGTGCCAGCAAGGAAGACAAAGAGCTGGCCGAAGCCATGGTGCAGGAGGTGTGGGAGAACGCCGAGAGCTGGATGCCGGAAGAGAACGTCGCTTCCTGATCCCCCATGGTCAGTGGATAATTCTGGGCGGTGGATAAATGGGTAGCTGAAAAACGGGCATGCCCGCTAACGATTCGCAGAGCCCCGGACAACAAAAAAACGCAGCCAGGTGGCTGCGTTTTTTGTGGGTGATGAGAGGCTCGCGGTGGTTTTTCTAGCTTTGGGTTGAGCCTGCCCCGTTACAACCCCGCCCAGCTTTTCAGGCTCTGCTGTTGCACCCGGCGATTGGCTTCGCGGATCTCCCCTTTGGCGCGCAGATCGGCCAGCGCAATGGGCAGTGCGGCACGGATCTCGCCACTGCTCATTCCGGCTTTTAGGGCCGGGTGATAGGCCATCTTGAGCAGCACATAGTCCAGCCCGGTCAAAAAGCTGTCGATGCTGTTGTCATTGAAGATGGAGGGAAACACCTTGTCCGAGTCGTTGGGCAGCCCCATCACCTGGGTGAACTCCTCCACCACGCAGTCGAGAAAGCGTCCCTTGGCCCTGCTGTAGTCTACCGGAATGATGATGGTGGCACGGCTGATCTCGTGTTTCGCATTGGTTGCGAAGTTGGCAAGGCAGAGCCCCTCCTTGAGCGCCATCTTGACCGATGGATCGCCCCCCATAGTACGGTTGGCCCAGCTCTTCATCTTGCTGTAGTCGGTCATGATCAGGGTGAGGTTGGGCTTTGCGGCCACCATGCTGATGGAGTGGCCGGTGATGCGGGCCAGATGGGCCGCCTGTACCTTCACCACGTCGGCCTGCAGCGGCTTGTCACCCGACTCGTTGATAAGTTGCAGCCGGATCGGCTGCTGCCAGCGGGCAAAACGGGTCTGCCTGGCTTCGCCATACTCCCGCTCCATGGCGATAGCCATAAAGCTCTCGACCAGATAGCTATCGCTCTGCCAGCGCTCATCGGCCCGGGCGCTGTGGCCCGCGAGCAGAAGCAGCAGCGCCAGCAGCCCGTGTGACGAGCTGCGGGGACGGGCAGCGCGGCCTAAGCTGGTCATTACCAAAGTGGCAATAAAGCGGGTGGCACCAAAGGGGGTTGCGGCAAATGACATGTTTCCTCCCTGAAACGGTTGTCAGCCTAGCGGTTGGCCTTGTCGATATCACGCCAGGTGAGCCAGAGCCTGAGATCAAACTCCAGTTGATGATAGTCGGGCTCCATGTGCTGGCAGAGCTGATAGAAGCTCTTGTTGTGATCCTTCTCTTTGATATGGGCCAGCTCGTGCACCACGATCATTTTCAGGAACGGGGGCGGCGCCTCCTTGAACAGGGCGGCGATGCGGATCTCGTTCTTGGCCTTGAGCTTGCTGCCCTGCACCCGGCTAACGTAGGTGTGCAGGCCGAGGGCATCCTTGATCACGTTGATCTTGCCATCGAACACCACCTTTGACAGGGGCGCCGAGCTCTTGAGGTAGCGGTTCTTCAGCTCCATGGTGTAGGCGAGCAGCGCCTTGTCACTCTGGATCTGGTGGCTCTCCGGATAGCGTTTGGCCAGCATCTCCCCCAGCTTGCCTGCCGCAATCAGCTGCTGTACCTGTGCCTTGAGAGGGTCGGGATAGCCGCCCAGATAAGTCAGTTCCGCCATGGTGTCACTCGTTACATCAAAAAGAGCGTCATTGTAGTTATCTCGGGCGGGCTTGCCTACTGCGGGCCGCCGCTGCAAGGGGCTCTGGCGCAATAAAAAGGGCGGCCATTGCAACAATGGCCGCCCTGCGGGGTGTATTGACGATCAGCGTCGGCGATAGAGACCCGGATCTACCTCTTCATAGTTGCTGGTCAGGTATTGATAGAAGGCGAGATGGGAAGGGGAGCTCGGTTTTTTCAGCTCTTCGCTCACCCGATCCGGCTTGGCGATGATGAACTTCGGATTCTGGCGCTGGATATCGGCCAGCACCCGCTCGCGAACGTCATAGGGCGGATTGACGTTGGCAAAGAAGAGGTAGGCGGACGCAGGCTGGCGATCGGTCCAGAGATAATATTGCGGCTGGATGCCATCGACCCAGATCTTGTCGCTCGGGCTGGTCTCGGCCTTGATGCGATCGACCCGTACCTGCGCCGCCGGATTGAAGGGGCGACCCTTGAGGGTCCCCTCCCAGGCGTTGTTGATCATCAGCAGCAGCATGGCCAGCGTCGCCAGCCAGGGGGTGGCACTGCGCACATCCCAGGCGCGCCAGAGGGGGATGAGGATCAGCACCGGCAGCGCCCACAGCAGGCTGGTGCCGAGCACCTCGTTGACCCGCTCGAGGGACCACTCCTTGGTGCTCCAGCCAAAGGCGAGCTGCTGGGCCAGCAGCCAGCTGGCGGTGAGCACCACCAGCGAGATGCAGAGCAGGCCGATCGCATCTGCCTGCTGTTCGCTGCGATCCAGCAATACCGCCAGTGGCAGCACCGCCAGTTGCAAATAGAGCACGTCGTAGTGATCGAACACATGGCCGGAGACCGAGTTGGCGATCAGGGTAAACAGCACCCCAAACAGGGTCGCCAGCAGGGCTGGCAGATACCACTCCTGACGGCGGCTCAGCATCAGAATGATGAAGGCGGGCAGCAGCATCACAAGGCCGGTACGCAGCAGGCCGACGGCGCCCACCATGGGAGAGAAGCCATTGCCGTAGCTCCCCTCGAAGAAGATGTCGAAGGCGTAGTATTTGAAGGCCGCCAGCAGATCATGCTGCTGGAAGTACGCGTAAAGCGGGCCGCCAATCAGCGCCAGTCCCAGCAGGCTGGAGATGAGCAGCAAGATGGCATCACGCCACTTCTCATGCAGACACCAGTGGCAGAACAGTACCAGATACCAGGCGCCCCAGAAGGCGCCGTTGTTGGTGCGCATCCAGGCGACGATGGCGAAGGTGAGGGCCGCCACCAGCGCCGGCCACCAGCGAAATCCCTTGTCCAGCAGCAGGGTAATGAAGGCCCACTGGGCGATGAGGGCGAGGTGGAAGGTCCAGTCCTCAGTCATGTTGCCGTAGTAGTAACGGGTGCCGTAGAGAGCCAACACCGCCAGCATGGCGCCAAGGCGCGCCTTGAACGAGAGTCCGAGCTGGGCAAAGGCCTGCCAGCTGGCCAGCAGCCCGAGCCAGCAGAGCACCCACTCCAGCGCCCAGATCCCGACAAAACCACCCATTCGATAGCCCAGCGCGTCGAGGGCGAAGATCATCGGCCCCTTGATGTCGATCATGTCGCGATAGAGCACACCCCCTTCGCTCCACATCTTGCCCATCACCGCGAACAGCGAAGCATCAAAGCCCGGCGCCATGGCGTGGAAGAGCGGGTTGCGCAGACAGAAGAGCAGCGCCAGCAGGGCGGTCAGCAGCACAATGGTTGGCTTGATACCCGGGTTGACGCGAGGGGGAGTGAAACGGATGGAGTGATTCATGAAGTCGCCTGTTCCTGCAGCTGGTCTTGAAAGCGGGCCTATCTTGCCGAGCTAGTGAGTGTGATGCAATGGGGCAGGCCTGTGTGGGGCAAATATTCTCGAAAAAGCCCGGTTCTTGCAGGGAACCGGGCGCTGGCTGCGGCAATATTGGCCGTCAGGGGGATGTGGCAAAGCCATTCCCCCTCTGCATCAATGGATGTACTCAAGCAGGGGCGGCTGCGCTTCCAGCGTGGGCAGGTGACGGGCCCAGCGGATAAAGGCGTCGGCCAGGGTGATGCCGAGCTCCTGATTGTGCTGGGTCAGGGTCCTCGCCAGTGCGGTGTAACCCTCCTTGCCGGAGGCGGTATAGGCGCTCGACACTCCGCGATAGACCTGTTCGGCATTGACCGCTTGCCACTGGCCGGGAGCGGCTTCCCACTCCAGTCGGGTGATGCGCTGGCCCTTGGGCCGATCGGCCTGATAGGTGAAGCGCACCCCCGCGGTGTAGGGGAAGCTGCCGTTGCCATTGCCGACCACGCCGTTGTTGGTGGCGTTGTCGATGGCATTCTCCAGCGCCTCCGCCAACTCGTGACCGTGCACCCGATAGAGGGTGAGGGGAATGGCAAACGGCAGCAGGCGACCGGCGATATCCGCTTCGCTCAGGGGGCCAGGCTCCAGCGAGCAGCGCACGCCGCCGGCGTTGTGCAGGGCAAAGTCCACCTCGCCTACCTGTTCACGGGCAGCGGTCAGCATGGCGCGGGCCACCAGCGGGGCGAGTTGGCTGCCGTGCGGCAGGGTCGCATCCGGCAGCCGCTGATGGGGTAGTGGCGCCGCCAGCCGGGTGACGATGCGCTGGCTCATGGTTTCAATCTCCGGCCGGTAGCGTTTGGCCAGATGTTGTTCCAGTTGTGGATCCGGCTCGCAGAAGGTGAGCCCGACAGGTGGCGTGGAGGCAAACGGCCAGGGCTGCCAGGGGAGCCACTCCAGCTGCCCCTGACTCTGCACAACGCGGCCCGACTCATCGAAGGTGAGCTCGCAGACACCGAGGCAGAGGGCGCTGTGGCCAGCGTGCAAAATGGCCACCCCGTTGTTCATCAGAGGGTAGGTACCTTCGCTTGGCAGACCCAGCGGCGCGAGATCGCCGAGCAGGCTGTGGGTATGGCCGCCGATGATGAGGCTGAGCTCGGGGAAGCGCTCGGCCAGCAGCTTGTCCTGATCCAGCCCGAGGTGGCTCAGCAGCACGATATGGTGGATCCCTTCGCGCTTGATCTCCCGCAGCACTTTAGTGAGGGTCTCGGCGACCGCGTGGAAACGGGTGTGGGGATCCGGGTTGGCGATGGCAGCCATCTGGGCGAGGGTGATGCCGAGCAGCGCAAAGGGAACCCCGTCGATCACCCGACGATGCCAGGGCTGATGGGCGTCGTAGAGGTGGGGAATATCCCACAACCCAAGCGGCGTGTCGGCTGGCTCCTGACTGTTGTCCAGATTGGCGGCCAGCACCGGAAAATCGAGCTGGCGCAAGAACTCCACCAGCGGGCCGTTGCCCAGATCGAACTCGTGGTTGCCAAGTACCATGGCATCGGGGGCCAGCATGGCGAGCAGGTCGGCGTTGGCGCGCCCTTTGAAGCGGTTGAAATAGAGCGAGCCCTGAAAGGAGTCGCCACCGTGCAGAAACAGAAAACGCTGGCCAGCTGCTGCGGCTTTGGCACGCAGTTGGGTCAGTCGGGTCAGGATCCGGGCATAACCGCCGCACTGGGTGCGCCACTGGCCTTCACCGACAGGGGAGAAGCTCATGGGCGCGCCATCGAAGTGGGAGTGGCAATCACTGAAATGGGCAAGTTGAACCGTAATACTCATCTCGGTCCTCCTTAGGGGGAAAATGAGCACCGAGTCTACTGCAAAGGGGGTGGAGGATACCAGCCCGGCAGGGTGCCGGGCTGGTCAACGATTAGGCGGGTACCATGATCTGGGTGGCGACGATCACCACCAGCAGGCCGACGGCGACCGGCATACTGGTGCGCTTGACCACTTCGAATGGCGAGAGCTTGCCCATTCCCGCACAGGCGACCACCACCCCGGAGACCGGAGAAATGGTGCGACCCAGGTTGGAGGCTTGCAGCATCGGGATCACCAGATAGGCCGGGTTGATGCCAAGGCTGCTGGCCAGGTTGGGGATCAGCTCTACGAAGGCGTAGAAGGGGGCATTGCCCGAGCCGGTGGTGAAGGCGGCCAGGGTGGTGATCACCACCAGTGACAGCATCATGATCAGGCCGCCGGAGCCGAGATCCTGCGCGTGAGCCAGCAGAGTGTCGATAAAGCCGATGGTCATCAGACCCTGGGCGAAGACACCGGCACCGACCAGCAGCATGACCACACCGGCAAAGGCGTCAGCCATGTTGCGCCAGCAGACCTGCAGACCGTCCAGCAGCTCCTTGCCATTGCGGATCCGCACCAGCTCCAGCAGGCTGGCCAGCACCATGCACATGACGATGATGGTGACGATATCCAGCTGCGGGCCCCATTTACCGTCAAATACCAGCACCCCGATGATGGGGGTAAAGGGCAGGATGGCGTAGAAGGCAGGCGCAGTCGTCACCAGATCACCCGGGGCGACCGGCTCGTTGTGCTCACCGGATTTTTGGTCAAGGTAGCGCTGCCAGAAGAAGTGGGTCACCGCCATGCAGGCGATCGCTACCAGCGAGATGGGCAGGGTCAGCTTGAAGGCAAAGTCCAGCAGCGGCATGTTGGCGGCCTGAGCGGCCATCACCACGTCACCCGAGGTCGGTGCCAGAATGATGGCGGCTGGCGAGGCGCACACGGCCGCAGCCGCGCCACGGGAGATCCCCATGTTGACCATCAGCGGGAACAGGGTGGCCATCAGCAGCACGCCGAGGCCGGTAGCGGAGCTCACCGCCAGCGACATGGCGCAGGCCACCAGATAGGCAGCCACCAGCAGGATATAGGGGGACTTGATGATGCCGAGCGGTTTGCTGGCCAACTTGACCAGAATGGTGTTGGCGCCGATATGGCTCATGTAGCCGGCGAAGCCGCACAGCACCATGATCAGCATCCCCAGTCCACCGCCACGGTCATTGAGCAGGAAGCGGACGTATTCGAAGATATCGGTTGCGATATAACCGGTGCTGACCACCTTGCTCGGCAGCACCGGCTTGCCCATCATGGCGGTGATGACCAGCAGCAGCAAGCCGCCGCTCAGCAGCACCCCGGTCGCGGAGTATCCTTTGAAAATGGCACGGCCCACCACCAGGGTGACCAGGGTGCCAACGATGAGTTCCAGCATATGTTGCCTTCTGATTGGATGAGAGTGGAGGGAGTCTATTCCGATAGGGGTAGAGTGGCGACTGGAAACAGAATGTTGTGTGAGCTAAATCAACGTTTAACCCCATGAACAGAATTAAAGAAAGGTAAAGGTACTTTACCCAGCGGGTTTGGCTACCTACCCTTGCCAGCCTTGGTTGTCTTTTGAGGCTTTTATATGGTGGCTGGTGATTTTTCAGGCATTAAACGCTCTATTTTCCTGCTTGCGATGCTATTTTCACCTACTTGCGTGTTTGCAGTAACCAATGACGGTTTTCATCAAACCGGTCCTCATCAGGCGGTCGCCATGCGGCGTCTCATGGCTCCTCACTCTTACGGCGTTCTGGTGGTTGCCGAGGGGAACAGACCCCGTTTTGCCGCGCTGGCATCCAAAACCACGGAAGCAAACTGCCTGGCTCGTCATGCCATCCGGGTAGATGGAGTCGCGCTGCTGGTTACTCCGAGATTCTATGCCAAAGAGGGAAAACGGGGACTTTGCGAGCTGTGGCTCAATGAGGGGGCAGATCAGGACTTTTTTGCCAACCGCCTTAAAAATGATCATTTTATTCAGATAGATGGTCATGACATCAATGTGAAAAACTATCACCTCGACTGGCAGCGCATCAGCCGTCATGCTCAATAAAAATACAGTTTTGCCCTTGTGCCATACTCTGCTCACGCAACCTGTGAGCGTGCTCTGATTTCTGGGCGCATCATTGTATTGCGCCGCCTCGTCGTCACACATAGGCTATACCCGTCATCTGTGTGGCGGTGGGGTTCACCAAGGTTGGTACTCCGCCCGTGCAATCAAGGAAGGTAGTCTGGCATGGTCAGCAAGGTTTATGGAGTAGTGGGGGTCGGGTTGTTGCTGTTGCCCCTGATGAGTCAGGCTCAGCCGAGCCGGCCGCAAGTGGTGCCAGAGTCCCGCATCAATGTCCGTTTTTATGAGGTCAATGCAACCAGTCCGGAGCAGCTTGCCCGGGCGATTGCCCAGAGTGCTCCCAAGGTGAATGGCAAGCCCGTACTCGGCAAGGCGAGTTATCAGGTGGACTGGCAGCTGGATACCGAGCAGTTGCCGGGGCGATGCCAGCTCAACCGGGTGACGGTGACCACCAACGCCACTGTGTTGCTGCCCCGCTGGCGTCAGAGCGCGAACAGTAACGATCCTGCCCGCCAGCGCTGGGGGCGGCTGCTCTCCAGCATGTTTGACTACGAATCCCGCTTCAAGGAGATGGTGCTGCAAGGGGCCAATCAGGTGGGTGGCGCGATTGCGGGATTACCCGGTCATGCAGATTGTCAGGTGCTGCGCTATGCCGCGTGGGCAGCAGGCAGTGGCGAGCTGAACAAGATCAAGGGACGGCTCGACGGATTCCAGCGTCAGACAGGTTACGGCGAACAGCTTGGGGTGCACTGGCCCAAGTGAGCGCTATCTCAAGACGCAATATCCAGCATCGCACGATTTGATAAATAGAATGGCCGCCCGATGGGCGGCCATTCTATTTGTTTGCAGAGTCCGGTTTATTGTTTGCAGAGTCCGGTTCAGACTAGCGCTTTGCCCTTGAGCAGCTTGCGTACCCAGTAACGGGCTGGGTGGAGCGCTTCCAGCAGATCGGCGGCCAGCGGCAGGGGATCGCCGCAGATCTCGCTGGCGAGCAGCTCACCACAGAGCGGCGCCGAGCAGAGGCCCCGCGAGCCGAGCGCCCCCAGCACATAGAGGCCGGGGTGAAGGGGGAGTGGCTGGGCGTTGTGCTGATCATGCTGCAGCTGCGCATAGTGATCCGCCAGACCTTGCAATCTGGCCACTGGCCCCACCACCGGAAGGTGATCCCGACTGGCGCAACGCACCCCTACGCGCGCCTCGTTGCCGCTCACATCCACTTCGGCGGGCCAGGTTTGCTCCGGCAGGCAGGCTTGCAACCGCACCTGATTCTGGATTTGCTCCTCGGCACGAAACTCAAGGCTGCTCTGGTTACGGCCATAGCTGGCACCAATACAGTGTTGATCGTTGTGCATCGGCGTGAGGTAGCCATCGTAGCAGAGCACGGTCTTGAGCTGACGCAAGCTGGCCGTGGTCGGCACATGGCTCACCTGACCGCGCACCGGATAGAGCGGCAGCTCGGCAAAGGGGAGCAGTGCTGGCAACTGGTGACCGGCGGCGACCACCAGATTGGGGGCCTGCCAGTGGCGGCCGTCCTGGCTCTCTATGTGCCAAGCATCTGTCTGCTCGGCAATGGCAACCACCTCGGTGTTGAACACCACCTCAAGCAGGCCGCTGGCTTGCGCCTCTTTCAGGGCGGCTCGGGTGAGATCGGCCGGACAGAGCCAGCCTCCCAGCGGGTAACTGACGCCGCTGTGGCCGCAGGGCAGGCCAACCACCTGCTCTACCTCTGCTGTAGAGAGGGGATGCATCAGTTCGGACGGGAAGGGGCCCTGGCTCATTTTCGCCAGCTTGGCTGCCGATTTGTCGTCATAGCCGAGCTGGGTCACTCCACATAATTCGAAAGCGATAGGATGGCGTTTGGCCAACGCCAGCAGCCGTTGGCGGGCATAGCCAAAAGCGAGCGAATAGAAGCGTGACAGCGCATCGTGCTCGCCGTTGAGCAGGGGATAGAGGGCACCCTGGCGGTTGCCGGAGGCGCCGGTGGCCGGTTCGCCATCTGCACACAGCAACGTCACCTTGCGACCCCGCTCCACCAGAGAGAGCGCCGTCATGGCCGAGGCGATGCCGCCGCCGATGATCACTACCTCGCCAGCGCGTCCGGCAGGACGGGCATACCAGGGGGCGATGGTCTGCTGCGGCTGCTTGTCGGTGCGATCCCCCACCAGCATCTCCCGCTTGCTACCGTGGCCCTTGACCTTCTTCATGGTAAAACCGGCGGCAATCAGGCCGCGACGGACAAAACCGGCACAGGTAAAGGTGGCGATGGAGCAATCGGGACGGGCGAGGCGAGCGAGACCATCAAACAGATCCTGTGTCCACATCTCCGGGTTCTTGGCCGGGGAGAAACCATCCAGATACCAGGCGTCCACCAGACCTTCTGCCCGGTGAGGCACCTGCGGCAGCATATCCTTGATGTCGCCAAACCAGAGATCGAGGCGAATGCGGCCACCCGCAAAATGCAGGCGGTGGCAACCGGAAACCGGCAGCGGCCATTGGGCGACAAGATCCTGACTCAAGTGGCCAAGTTCAGGCCAGGCGGCCAGCGCCTTGCGCAGATCGTCTTGGGTCAGGGGGTATTTCTCGAAACTGATGAAGTGCAGACGGGAGCCATTGCCGGATTGAGGCGCCTGTTCCAGGAAGGCTTGCATTGTCGCCAGAAAGTTAAGGCCTGTGCCGAAACCTGTTTCACCTATCACGAAACTGTCACTATCGTGGTGCGAAAATCGCGCAGGTAGCCGGTTTTGCTGCAAAAAGACGTAGCGGGTTTCACTTAGACCGTTATCATTGGAAAAGTACACATCCCCGAAGTCACTGGAGACAGGAGTTCCCGCTTCATTCCAGTCCAATCGGGCATGATGTAAGGATGTTTGACTCACGTTTTCCTCGGCTCGCGTCACAAAATCGCGGGCATTCTACGTGAAAGCAGACCAGTTTGGCAGCCGAAAGCGGGTAGACTTGGCGCCAGTTTTTCCAGACGAGATGAATTAATGAGAAGAGCAGTGATCACCGGTATCGGCGTCATCTCCAGTATCGGCAACAACAAGGAAGAAGTGCTGGCCTCCCTGAAAGCAGGTAAATCCGGCATCACCTATTCCGAGCAGTTCGAACAGCACAACCTGCGCAGCCGTGTCTGGGGTAACATCAAACTCGATCCGTCTGAACTGATCGACCGTAAAGTCATGCGTTTCATGGGCGACGCTGCGGCCTACGCCTACCTCTCCATGCAGCAGGCCATTGAAGATGCCGGTCTGGCGGAAGATCAGGTCTCCAACGAGCGTACCGGCCTGGTGGTCGGTTCAGGTGGTGCCTCCGGCAAGAACACCTCGGAATCTGTGGACATCGCCCGTGAGAAAGGGGTCAAGCGTGTGGGCCCTTACATGGTGCCGCGTACCATGTCCTCTACCACTTCCGCTTGCCTCGCGACCCCGTTCCAGATCAAGGGTGTCAACTACTCCATCAGCTCAGCTTGCGCCACCTCTGCTCATTGCATCGGTCACGCGCTTGAGCTGATCCAGCTTGGCAAACAGGATGTGGTCTTCGCCGGTGGCGGTGAAGAGCTGGACTGGTCCTCTACCATCCAGTTTGATGCCATGGGCGCCCTCTCCACCAAGTACAACGACACGCCGGAAAAAGCGTCCCGTACCTATGATGCGAACCGCGACGGTTTCGTTATCTCCGGTGGTGGCGGCATTCTGGTGATCGAAGAGCTGGAACATGCTCTGGCCCGTGGCGCTCACATCTATGCTGAGCTGACTGGCTACGGTGCTACCTCCGATGGCTATGACATGGTCGCGCCGAGCGGTGAAGGCGCGGTGCGTTGCATGAAGATGGCGATGCAGGGTGTGGGCAAGGTTGATTACATCAACACCCACGGCACCTCCACTCCGGTGGGTGATACCAAAGAGCTGGAAGCTATCCAGACGCTGTTTGGCGCCAACGGTCCCAAGATCTCTGCCACCAAGGCGATGACCGGTCATGCGCTGGGCGCGGCGGGCGTGCACGAGGCTGTCTACTCCCTGTTGATGATGGAACACGGCTTTATCGCCCCCAGCATCAACATCGAGACTCTGGACGAGAAAGCGGAAGGTCTGCCCATCGTGCGCGAGTACGAAGCGGCCGAACTCAACACCGTCATGTCCAACAGCTTCGGCTTTGGCGGTACCAACGCCTCTCTGGTGTTCAGCAAGTTCAAAGGCTGATTATCCGGTTGATATAAAAAAAGCGCCTCAGGGCGCTTTTTTTGTCTTCGGGATCTGCCATCACTCATTGCAGAGCAGAGCAGAGCAGAGCAGAGCAGAGCAGAGCAGAGCAGAGCAGAGCAGAGCAGAGCAGAGCAGAGCAGAGCAGAGGCCATTGTGGAATAGGAAGAGTGGGTTAGTGGCAGATTTCAGCGCAGATGGTGGGGGAGGTGACGCCACACCAATGAGCCTGCTCTACATCTCTCTAGCGGAGTAGATAGCAAGAAGGGAGCCTGAGGCTCCCTTCTTTGTTAGCGGTAATGTGATGGGTACTGGCTAGAACCAGAAGCCGATGATAAAGGAGCCCGCCAGCGTCAGCATCACGTTGGCCACCGCATAGGTACCGGCATAACCGAGCGCCGGAATGGAGCTGTTGGCTGCCTCGTTGACCACATCCATCGCCGGGGCACAGGTACGGGCACCTGTGATGGCACCGAGCAGCAGCGCCGGGTTCATCTTGAGCACCCAGACCCCGAACAGATAGCCTACCAGCACCGGCAAGGTGGTCACCAGCATGCCGGAGAAGAGCACTACCGTACCCACCTCGCTGAGGTGGTCGAGGATGCCGCCACCGGCTTTCAGGCCCGTGCTCACCATAAAGACCGCCAGACCGAGATCCTTGGCCAATCTGAGCGCGCCGGGCGGCACATAGCCGACCGTCGGGTGGTTGGCCCGCAGGTAACCCATCAGAATGCCCGCCAGCAGCAGGCCGACGGCGTTGCCGAGACCGAATTCGATCTGACCGAACACCAGCGAAACGGAGCCGATCAGCAGACCGAGTACGAAGAAGGTGGTGAAAGCCACCAGATCTGTGGTCTGGCTGTGGATGCTGATAAAGCCGATCTTGTTGGCCAGCAGTTTTACCCGCTGCTTCTCGCCGCTGATCTGCAGTACGTCGCCTTTTTGCAGCATGATGTTGCGATCGAACGGCATCTCGATCTGGGAGCGCACTACCCGGTTGAGGAAGCACCCTTTCTCGGTGAGGTTGAGCTCCACCAGATGGCGGCCTACCACGGAGTCATTCTTTACCACTATCTCTTCGGTGACGATCTGCAGGTCAAGCAGGTTGCGGTCGAACACCTCTTTACCGTTGCGATAGTTGACGTCCAGCTTCTCGTGGCTCTCGGGATAGCCCACCAGGGCGATCTCATCCCCTTCCTGAATGACGGCATCGCCATCGGGACTGGCCAGAATGCCGTTGCGGCGGATCCGCTCTACATAGCAGCCGGTATGGGGATAGATGCCGGTCTCTCGCAGGGTACGACCACCTATCCATGCCGCCAGCTCGGGGCCAACCCGATAGGCGCGAATGATGGGCAGATAGGTCTTGCGACTCTCGCTGTCGGAGAGCCCCCGCTCACGGGCAATTTTTTGCGCCTCGGTATTGAGGTCGAGGCGAGCTAGCGATGGGAGGTAGCGCACCACCAGCATCAGGCCCACCAGACCCACCAGATAGGTCAGGGCGTAGCCGATGCCCATGTTGTCGAGTACCGCCTGCATATCGGTCTGATGGGGCAGGTTGAGCAGACCGCTGCGCAAGGCATCCTGGGCACCCACCAGCGCCGGAGTCGAGGTGAGGGAACCCGCCAGGATCCCCGCCGCCATGCCCGGCCCCAGATTGAAGAACTTGGCGAGCCCCACCGTCAGCAGCAGAGCTGTCAGCAAGATCACCAGAGTCAGGGTGATGTAGTGGATGCCGTCGCGCAGGAATACGCTGAAGAAGTGAGGGCCCGCCTCGATCCCCACACAGAAGATGAACAGCATAAAGCCGACGTTTTCAGTGGTAGCTGCAAATTCGAAGCCCATCTGGCCGAACAGCAGGGCGGTAAACAGCACACCTATGGTGTTGCCAATCTGAAAGTTGCCAATTCGCACCTTGCCAAGCAGCAGGCCGAAGGCCAATACCACGAACAGCAGCAGGGAGTCGCTTTGATGTAGCAGTGTCACGAAATCTATGGTCATGCCCGGAAAAACCGAGGAAAAAAGTGGGGTCGATATTGTGCCGGATCTATCCCCAATAAAGAAGCGCAAGGGAGCGATTAATCGGACGTTATCGGACGCTATTTGTGGAGCCGGCGGCGTGATAGGGAGACAAGCGGATGAAATCTGGCAATTTTTGCTGTAACCGTTGTTGTCAATTAGTGAAATCTGCTGCCCGCGACCGAAGTGCTCTGGCGCAGGCCGATATTTTAGATTCTGCTGTCCAGCCGCTTGGCGGGGATCAGTTTCAGCAGATTCAACCGATGGCCACCATGGTTGGCTGAGGGGCAAATCAGCTTGATATTTGCCCGTTCGCCCACGGGGCATGGGTTGGCAAAAAGATGCTTCTGAAAAGTGCCAATAGAGCCTGTCACTAGGTGGTTCCGGAGGGAGCAAAAAACAGCATAAAATCAGGTTGGCCAGCAAAATGACTCTTCGCCGGGGGCCATCAAGGGCAATCCCGCGTCCTGACAGGGCTTGCTGCACTTACCCACAGAATCTGTGGATAACCCTGTTTATGAAACTTGTTCATCGCCCTGAAAGCCGCGCCAGTACTGGGATGCAAGGGCTGTTCAAAAAATACCGGAAGAAAAATGTTTGTATAAAAATCAAATAGTTAGATGCGACAGAAGAAAACTCTGTCGAGCCGAGACGGGTAACAAAAGGGAGCGTCAGCAGCAAGAAGGATCTTGTGCATTAAAATTGGCAGGAGAGGGCACTAAAGTGGATAACTTGCACCGAGATGGTGAGGAATTGGCTCCCCCGACTGGACTTGAACCAGTGACATACGGATTAACAGTCCGCCGTTCTACCGACTGAACTACGGGGGAACATCAGGCAAGGAGGAGCATCATACAGAAGGTATCCTGGGTGGTCAAGCCATTCGCGGGATGATGGCACGGGTGTACCGCTGCCAAACCCTCGGTTACACTGCTCCTCTGCTGTTTTGTGTCGGGAGTGTTCATGAGCAAATTGTTCAAGTTAGCCAGCCAGTTTCAACCCGCCGGGGATCAGCCCACGGCGATTGCCCAACTGCTGGATGGCATCGAGTCAGGGCTGGCCCACCAGACCCTGCTCGGGGTGACCGGTTCGGGCAAGACCTTCACCATGGCCAACGTCATCGCCACCCTGAACCGCCCGACCATGATCCTGGCTCCCAACAAGACCCTGGCCGCCCAGCTCTATGGTGAAATGAAGGAGTTCTTCCCCGACAACGCGGTGGAGTATTTCGTCTCCTACTACGACTATTACCAGCCCGAAGCCTATGTGCCGACCACCGACACCTTTATAGAGAAGGATGCCTCGATCAACGATCACATCGAGCAGATGCGATTGTCGGCCACCAAGGCACTACTGGAGCGGCGCGATGTGGTGATCGTTGCTTCGGTGTCGGCCATCTATGGTCTGGGGGATCCCCAAGCCTATCTCAGCATGATGCTGCACCTGAAAGTGGGGGATGTGATTAACCAGCGGGATATCCTGCGCCGTCTCGCCGAGCTGCAGTACACCCGCAACGACATGGCGTTCCAGCGCGGTACCTTCCGGGTGCGCGGTGAAGTCATCGATATTTACCCTGCCGAATCGGACAAGCTGGCCCTGCGGGTAGAGCTGTTTGATGAAGAGGTGGAGCGCCTCTCCCAGTTCGATCCTCTGACCGGCGCCATCGAGCAGACGGTGGTGCGTTACACCATCTACCCCAAGACCCACTACGCCACCCCGCGGGAGACCATTCTGGAGGCTATCGAGCATATCAAGGAGGAGCTGCGCAGTCGCCGCGAGCAGCTGTTGTCCCTCAACAAGCTGGTGGAAGAGCAGCGCATCAGCCAGCGTACCCAGTTCGACATGGAGATGATGCAGGAGCTGGGTTACTGCTCCGGCATCGAGAACTACAGCCGCTACCTCTCCGGCCGTGCGCCGGGGGAGCCGCCGCCCACCCTGTTTGACTACCTGCCGGGGGATGGCCTGCTCATCATCGATGAGTCCCACGTCACGGTGCCGCAGATTGGCGCCATGTTCAAAGGGGACCGCTCCCGCAAGGAGACCCTGGTGGAGTACGGCTTCCGGCTCCCCTCGGCGCTGGACAACCGGCCGCTCAAGTTCGATGAATTTGAAGCGCTGATGCCGCAGACGGTGTTTGTTTCGGCGACTCCCGGCCCCTACGAGCTGGAGAAGTCCGGCGGCGATGTGGTGCAGCAGGTGGTGCGCCCAACCGGCCTGCTCGATCCGGAGATCGAGGTGCGTCCGGTGACCACGCAGGTGGACGATCTGCTCTCCGAGATCCGCAAGCGGGTCGCCGTCGAGGAACGGGTGCTGGTTACTACCCTGACCAAGCGGATGGCGGAAGACTTGACCGAATATTTGGCGGAGCACGACGTCAAGGTGCGTTACCTCCACTCCGACATCGATACTGTGGAGCGGGTGGAGATCATTCGCGATCTGCGCCTTGGCAAGTTCGATGTGCTGGTGGGCATCAACCTGCTGCGGGAAGGTCTCGACATGCCGGAAGTGTCGCTGGTCGCGATTCTGGATGCAGATAAAGAGGGCTTCCTGCGCTCCACTCGCTCGCTGATCCAGACCATCGGCCGGGCGGCGCGTAACCTCAACGGCAAGGTCATTCTCTACGGCGATACCATCACCAACTCGATGAAGGTCGCCATTGAGGAGACCGAGCGGCGCCGCGCCTTGCAGCATGCCCATAACCTCAAGCATGGGGTCACCCCCAAAGGGCTCAACAAATCCATTGGCGATGTGATGGACATGGGCGGCAGCCGCACGGCAGGCAAATCAGGCAAGGGGATGCGCAAGGCAGCCGAGCCGCAAGGGGAATACCATGTCCGCTCTGCCAGCGAGATTGCCAAAGAGATCAAGCGGATGGAGGAGCAGATGTTCCAACATGCCCGGGATCTGGAGTTCGAACAGGCGGCGGCACTACGGGATCAGATCCAGCAGTTGCGCAGCGAGTTGATCGAGTCATGAGCCGCAAACGCTGGCTGATTTGGCAACGACTTCGTCGTCTCTATCAGGGCTTTCGCCATCCCGGTACCCCCTGGTGGGCGAGGGGACTGGTGATCCTTATCCTGCTCTATGGCATCAGTCCGGTGGATCTTATCCCCGACGTGGTGCCCTTGCTGGGATGGTTCGATGATGTGACCCTGCTGCTGGTGTTGCTATGGGGCTGGGAGCGTTGTTTGCCCCCCGCAGTGCGCAGCGAGCTGGAACAGGTCTCCTAGTTCACCTTTTCAACACCACGCTCGGCATCTCTCTTTGTGCTCCCACCCTCGAAGGAAGCGGAAAAACGGTTTCATTTGAAGGTGGGCTCTGCAGGATGAAAAAGAGGCTGGCCGGTGATTGTCGCCCGAATGGCATTGGCGTAGACTCCACGCCGTTCACTTTATGGGTATGGAAAAAATGGATCTGATCCTCTTTGCAATCGACTTTATCCTGCACGTTGACGTGCATTTGAAAGAGCTGTTCGAGAACTATGGCGTCTGGGTTTATGCCATCCTGTTTCTGATCATCTTCTGTGAAACCGGGTTGGTAGTGACGCCGTTCCTGCCGGGTGACTCCCTGCTGTTTGCCGCCGGTGCGCTTACCGTGGGCAGCGTGCTGGACGTCCATACCCTGGCGGCCGTGCTGATCATCGCTGCCGTGCTGGGCAACGTGGTTAACTACACCATTGGGCACTTCTTCGGCGAGCAGCTGTTCCGCAACCCGGACTCCAAAATCTTCCGCCGGGATTATCTGGAGAAGACCCACGCCTTCTATGCCAAGCATGGTGGCAAGACCATCATCATCACCCGCTTCCTGCCCATCGTGCGTACCTTTGCGCCGTTCGTGGCAGGGATGGGGGCCATGACCTATCCGCGCTTCCTGGCGTTCAACCTGGTTGGCGGCCTGCTGTGGGTACTCTCCTTCGTTTATGCCGGTCACTTCTTTGGCAATCTGCCGGTGGTGCGTCACAACTTTACCCTGCTGATCTTCGGCATCATCGGTATCTCCCTGTTGCCCATGGTAATTGGCGCGGTCAAGGCCAAGATGAGTACAGCCAAGGCATAATCAGAAATACGGTCAACCAGAACGAGAAGGGGGAGCCATAATGGCTCCCCCTTTTTATCTCCACGCGGGCATGACACTCAGTTGCAGCAGCGCCCTTTCACCAGATTGCCGATGGCCACTACGGTGAAGACCAACAGGTAAGCGGCGAAGATGAGGACCAGCCACTGGGGCATGGAGTAACCGAAGAACTGCCAGGTGATCTGGGCACAATCCCCTTCCGGCATAAAGAGCCAGGGGAGCCACTGATCGAGCGGAGCCCAGCTCGGGAAGTTGGCAAACGGGCTGCAGACGTTGAACGGGGAGGGGTTAACCTGATAGTCCACATGCTTGAGGGCCAGCTGGAAGCCACGGAAGGCACTGTAGCCCCACAGCAACATGGCACTCCAGCGAACATACCACTTATCCGGCGCAACCATGCCGAGCAGACCTGCGGCCAGCACACCCAGGGTCGCCAACCGTTCGTAAACGCACATCACGCACGGGGAGAGGCCCAGCACATGCTGGAAGAAGAGGGCGCACAACTCGAGGAACAGGGCTGATGCTGCCAACAGACCCCAGGCCAGCCGATGGGCGGCGATACGGCGGAGAAACTCGATCATCTCATTGATCTCTCAGAAAAAACAGTGGCTGAATTAGAGCAGAGCGGGGCAGAAAAGAAAAGGGCCCTGAAAGGGCCCTCGGGTTCCGTTGCAGCGGATTAATGCAGCGCCGGCTGTACCGCTGGCAGCGCACTCTCCATCACCAGCCATCCATGCTGATAGAACCACTCGGTGGCAGGACCAAGCAGCAATTCGACAGAGAAAAAGCCGATCAGCCCCAGCACCAGGGTGTAGGGCAGCGCCATCCAGACCATGCGGCCATAGGAGAGACGCAGCAGCGGCGCCAATGCCGAGGTGAGCATAAACAGGAAGGCGGCCTGACCATTGGGGGTGGCGACCGATGGCAGGTTGGTACCTGTGTTGATGGCTACCGCCAGCAGATCGAACTGGGCGCGGTCGATGGCACCATTGAGCATGGCCGTCTTCACCTCATTGATGTAGACGGTGCCGACAAAGACGTTGTCACTGACCATGGAGAGCACCCCGTTGGCCAGATAGAAGAGGGCCAGCTGGTTCTCCGGTTTGGCTGCCAGTACCAGCTGGATCACCGGCTTGAACAGCTGCTGATCGATGATGACGGCGACCACGCTGAAGAAGACCGCCAGCAGGGCGGTGAAGGGGAGTGCCTCCTGGAAGGCTTTACCCAGCGAGTGCTCCTCGGTGATCCCGGTCAGGGAGGTGGCCAGCACGATGACCGAGAGACCAATCAGGCCAACGGCAGCCAGGTGCATGGCCAGACCGACAATCAGCCAGATCGCAATCAATGCCTGAACGATCAGCTTCGCCTTGTCTTGCGGGCTGCGTTTTGCCTCTTCGTAGCGGTTGTACTCCTCCATGATGGCGCGCACCGTGTCCGGCAGGCGGGCACCATAGCCAAACCAGCGGAACTGCTCCACCAGCACGCAGGTCAGCAGTCCGCAGATAAAGACGGGGATGGTGACGGGAGACATGCGAATGGCAAATTCAGCGAAGTTCCAGCTGGCTTGCTCGCCGATGATGAGGTTTTGCGGCTCGCCCACCAGGGTGCAGACACCACCCAGCGCGGTACCGATGGCTGCATGCATCATCAGGCTGCGCAGGAAGGCGCGAAAATCGTCGAGATCCTGGCGATTGAGCTCGGCGACTTCCTTATCATCGGTATGGTCATGGTTGTGACCAAACTCCTTGCCGGACGAGACCTTGTGATAGATAGCGTAAAAGCCGGTGGCGACACTGATCACCACGGCAATCACGGTCAGGGCATCGAGAAAAGCTGACAGGAAGGCGGAGACCAGACAGAAGGAGAGGGAGAGCAGGATCTTGGAGCGTACGCCGATCAGCAACTTGGTGAAGACATAAAGCAGCAGCTGCTTCATGAAATAGATGCCTGCCACCATGAACACCAGCAACAGCAGCACTTCGATATTGGCGACCAGCTCGTGTTTGACCTGATCGGCGGAGGTCATGCCGATCAACACGGCTTCGATCGCGAGCAGACCACCCGGTTGCAGGGGGTAGCACTTGAGGGCCATGGCCAGGGTGAAGATAAACTCAACGACCAGTAACCAGCCCGCAATGAAAGGATCAAGGTGGAAGGCAATCGGATTGATCACCAGAAATAGCAAGATGGCGCTTTTATACCACTGTGGTGCATTGCCCAAGAAGTTCTTGGCGAATGCCTGCCCTAGGCTTATTGGCATGATAATGGGTCTCAACTTTGTTGTTAGGATCTGCTTCTATGCAGTCAAGGATGATTCGACCTGTGCCTCCGGATGTTGGCCTTTATCTGTCTGATTCCTCGTGATTTTAATCAAAAAGCGTGACGATTATAAATGATAGCCGATGGATCTCTGCCCATCTGTCTGTTTTATAACCACCTTGTCGGGGTTGGCTGGCTCCCTCGTGGCGATTAGATACATATTCCCAACACTATATTTGCCATATGTGAGCAGAGGACTGACCTTATGCTTGCCAGCCATCATCGCTTTGATATCATTCGTCAGCCTTTTTACGCATTACAACAGAGTCAATTCATGGTTATAAAAGCGCAGAGCCCAGCTGGGTTTGCCGAGGAATACATCATCGAGTCCATCTGGAACAATCGCTTTCCTCCCGGATCTATTCTGCCCGCCGAGCGTGAATTATCCGAGTTGATCGGGGTGACGCGGACTACCTTGCGCGAAGTGCTGCAGCGACTGGCCCGTGATGGCTGGTTGACCATACAGCATGGCAAGCCGACCAAGGTGAACAATTTCTGGGAAACCTCCGGCCTCAATATTCTGGAGACGTTGGCTCGTCTGGATCAGGACAAGGTACCTGATCTGATAGCTCAGCTGCTCTCCGCCCGAACCCACATCTGCACCATCTTTATCCGCGGGGCGATCCGTCACAATCCGGAACAGGCCGCCGAGATCCTGCGTGGCGCAGATGGGGTCGAGAACAACGCCCAGGCTTATGCCGAGTTCGATTATCGCCTGCACCACCAGCTGGCGTTTGCTTCCGGCAATCCGATCTACGCCCTGATCCTGAACGGTTTCAAAGGGTTGTACAGCCGGGTTGGCAGCTACTACTTTTCCGACAAGCAGGCTCGCGAGACCGCAGATGCCTACTACAAGACCCTGCTCAATCTGGCCGAGACCAAGAACCACGAAGCCGTGTTCATGACGGTGCGTCAGTACGGTATCGAGTCCGGCAAGCTGTGGACCCGCCTGCGTCAGGACATGCCAAGCGATCTGTGCGACAACTGATCCCTTGCCTGTGCTGTCCAAGAAACGCGCCATCCGGCGCGTTTTTTTATTCTACCGTGTTTGTGTCTATCCTTGATTGGCGGTGGTAATTGCTTGAACTGCATGGATATTTGGCCAAAAAGCTTGATCCAGCGCAAATGAACCCTGCATTTATCACTTTGGTGGCATAGGACCCAACCGCTGATTGAGGTCAAATGGAGGCATCAAGAGCGGAGCCAATATCCGCCAGAAGGAACACACCTTTCACCGGATGAAGGACACAACAATGAGTCTTCTTGAACACACCATCTGGACAGTACTGGGATACGGGGCCATGCCCTTTATCTTTCTGAGCGGATTCGTGGCGGTGGCAGTGACCTGTTGCATGCTGCTGAACGCGTTCGGGGTACAGTCCGCCGAGAAGTGAGTCGCTTCTCCATGCCGCCAAATGCCAGTCTTCGGACTGGCATTTGTTTTTTGTGTCTTTTAAAGCACTTATCCCGGCAGGGAAGGGGAAATCTTTGGTCAGGATGGTCGAACCTGCCGCCGATTTTGATTACACTGGCGCCCGTATTTCCCACTCACCCTTCTCTTATCAGGTGTTCAAGGTTTTATATGGCTCTCAAGGCAACCGTATTCAAGGCCCAGATCAGTTTGTCTGATATGGATCGCAATCTGTATCAGGACTTCTCCCTCACGCTGGCGCGCCACCCCTCCGAAACCGATGAGCGGATGATGATCCGGCTGGCGGCTTTTGCCTGGCACGCCGCTGAGCGACTGGAGTTCACCAAGGGATTGAGCGCCGATGATGAACCCGAGCTCTGGTGCAAGAACTACTCGGACGAAATAGAGCTCTGGATCGAGCTGGGCCAACCCGATGAAAAACGGCTCAAAAAAGCCTGCAACCGTGCCCGTCAGGTGGTGCTCTATCTCTACGGCGGTCGTGGCACCAGCGTCTGGTGGAAGCAGAACCAGGGCAAGCTGAGCCAGCATGACAACCTCAGCATCATCGAACTCTCCGACAGCCAGACACTGCCGCTCACCGCCATGGTCGAGCGTACCATGCAGCTCACCTGCACTATTTCCGATGGTCAGCTCTGGGTCAGTAACGGCGCACTGGAAGTGACGCTGGAGCCGGTGGTGCTGATGGGCAAACCGGCCCGCGAACTGTAACGGACGCCGCCCATGTTCAGCGCCCTGCTCAATATCGTCATTCCGGTGTTCGGTGTGGTCGGGCTCGGCGCCCTCTACGGGCGATTGCGACCGGGGGCCGCGCTCGGTTACGTCAATCGGGCCAATATCGAGCTGTTTACCCCGGCGCTGGTCTTCTCCGCGCTGGTCAAGTATCCGCTGGCGCTGGCGGAGCATATGCCGCTGATTGCTGCGGGGGCGCTGGTTATTCTGTTACCCGGTCTGCTGCTCGCGCTGCTCAAACTCAAAGGGATTGAGCGGGCAGCGCTGATCTTGCCCGCCATGTTCCGAAATACCGGCAATCTCGGTATCCCCTTGATGGTGCTGGCATTTGGTGAGCAGCAACTGGGGGCCATCGTGATCCTCTTTGTGCTCTCCAATCTGCTGCACTTCTCGGTCGGCATGTTTATCCTCTCGGCCAATACCTCTCGCTGGCTGTGGCTGCGCAGCCCGGTACTGTGGGCCGCGCTGGCCGGTTTGCTGGTTGCCAACCTGCACATTGCGCTGCCGGAATATGTGGTGACCACGGCCTCGTTGCTCGGTCAGATCTCGGTGCCCCTGATGCTCTTTGCGCTGGGTATTCGCCTGATGGAGGGAGAACTCGATCACCTTGGCCTCGCGCTCAAGTGCAACCTGCTCTATCTGCTGGCGGGAGGATTGTCGCTGCTGCTGGCGAGCTGGCTGTTGCCCCTCAAGACGGAGTGGATCCCGCTGTTGATGTTGTCGGTTTCCTTGCCCCCTGCGGTCTTGAATTACATGCTCTGCGAGCAGTATCACTGTCAGCCGGACAAGGTGGCCAGTATCGTGCTCGGCGGCAATGCCCTCTCTGTGCTGGTGATCCCGCTGGCGGTCTGGTTGGCACTTCATCTGCCCGGCTAAGCCAGATTGCATCGGTGCGGCGGTGCGACTCACGGTTCACTTGCTTGATCGAACCGAGTCACAGTAGTTCGTATCTAATCCATGCCATCTCTGTCCATTATTGCCTCCGTGATATATCTGTCGTCCCTGTATCCGGCCCCTGAGCCCCGGGCCTAACGGCGACAGCTATAGTATGAAAAGAGCTGACTGACACTGTTCAACCAATGCCAGTGAGGGAAACCGGATGAGCACAAGTGAGCAATCTTATCCTGTGGGGCAGGCAAAATCGCGCTATGACCCGGCATTGCCTACCGGTTATGACTGGCGCAGACACCGCCGTTTTATCCTCAGTGGGGGTGGTTACAAGGCAGAATGTCGCCGTCGCAACTGGTTTCTGGAGTTGCTCAACCCGGTGCCCTATGTAGTAGTGCGCGACATAGCCATCGGCGGCATCGGTATTCTGGGGGCCATACGGTTGAAAGAGGGGGATGAGCTGGTGATTGCCATTCCCTCTGGCGAGAAGCTGCGTGGTCTGGTCGTGAGATCCCAGCCAGACCCACTCTTTCCCAAACTCTATCGCACCGGTATTCGTCTTCATCGTTATCCGACGGCCGAGCTGTTTGCCCGCTGGCAAAGTTACATTCAGCCGCAAGATAAAGCGGATTTCGACCATGAGTGCCAAGTCTTGAAACAGGTACGCGGCGCGTGAACCAAATGTCTTTTCAGAGGTTGTTTTCCCCACAGTCAGCATGATCCGTCGATGGAGTCCGCAGATCAGCAGGCTTGGCTGGCCCAAGTGATTTATCTTGCTGCATGTGTTTTCATCTTTATGTTTTTATTGAATTTTATCTGTGCCTCTGAAGTCGCGGAGGATACGGATCATTTTCCCTTTTCGTGATCCCCCCCGAAGTAGTTCCGCCTGATATCCCTTAGTATCTGGCCAGCATGACTCCCTTTAGGGGGAGGATAACAAGAACAAAAAGGAACGATGGATGAGATCCGTGAGCAACCAGTGTCTGTTGATGCAGATCCAGCCGACCATCTTGCGCTTTGCCAAGATGCTGGCGAGTGTGCTGCAGCTTGAGGTCGAGATTGTGGATGCCGATATGGTTCGGGTGGCTGGCACCGGGCCCTATGGCAAGTTCTTCGGACGTCAGCTGGAGGGGGATTCCCGCCTGCTGCGCTATGTGATTGATAACCAGCGGGAGAAGATCGTTACCCACACCAGCGATGATCCCGTGTGTGACGGCTGTACCTGCAAGGAGAGCTGCCGTGAGCGCGCCTTCCTCGGGGTGCCCATCATGGTGGACGAGCGCTGCATCGGGGTGATCAGTCTGGTGGCCTTCAGCGACGAGCAGCAGGCGCGCCTCAACAACAATCTGCAGGATGTGTGCGACTATGTGCGCCACATCTCCACCATCTTTGTAGCCAAGTTGCTCGATTCACGCGGGCTGTCGGACGGGGTCAACAAGGTGTTCCTCAATCTGATGACCAACATGGATCAGGGTTGCCTGCTGCTCGATGACAAGAGTCAACTGCTCTACGCCAACGAGGCGGCGCTCCATCATCTGGGTTGCCAGCAGGAACAGCTGCAGGGGCGCGAAGTGGGGATCCGACCGCTCACCTTCTCCCAACAGGGGCTGAGTGGTCATCTTCAGCACATCATCACCTTTGAAGGTCGTCAGGAGCTGATCATTGGCCAGCTACATCATGTGCAGGGCCAGCAGCTCTTTCTGATGGCGTTTCACCAGTCCCACTCCGGTCAGGTTCAGGAGCCGGATCCGGATGTGCGGATCGATCAGCTGATCGGCGAGAGCAAGCCGATGCGCACCCTCAAGCGGCTGCTGCACCGCATCGCCCAGAGCCCCTCCAGCGTGCTGATTTGTGGCGAGAGTGGCACCGGTAAAGAGGTGGTGGCCCGCGCTGTCCATCGCCTAAGTCCGCGGCAGGACAAGCCCTTTATCGCCATCAACTGCGCCGCCATTCCCGAACAACTGCTGGAGAGCGAGCTGTTTGGCTATGTGAAGGGCTCCTTTACCGGCGCTTCCAGCGGCGGCAAGCAGGGCCTGATTCAGGCGGCCCATCAGGGCACCCTGTTCCTTGACGAGATTGGCGACATGCCGCTCACCATGCAGGCCAAGCTGCTGCGGGTGCTGGAGCTGCGGGAGGTGACCCCCATCGGGGCCAGCCGACCCGTGCCGGTGGATATTCGCATCATCGCCGCCACCCACCAGCACCTTGATCAATACATCGCCGAGGGGAAGTTTCGTGAAGATCTCTACTACCGCATCAACGTCATCCCCCTCAACCTGCCGCCTCTGCGGGAGCGGGAAGGGGACGTGGAGCTGCTGACCCACTACTTCCTCAACCTGCACACCAACCGCATTGGCATCGTCTATCCCGGTTTGGCTCCCGAGGTGATGGCGTTACTCAAGGGGTATCGCTGGCCGGGCAACGTCCGCGAGCTCAGCAACCTCATCGAATATCTGGTCAACGTCAGCCAGGCGGGCGAGGTGATTGACGCCAGCCTGCTGCCCCCCAACATCATCCGCAATCAGGAGCCCCATCGCGTGGCGGCCCAGTCGATCCCGGTGACCAATCTGGATGCGGCGTTCAATGTCCCTGCCACCGCTCCGCTCGCCGCCACGCCGGAGAAACTGCCTGAACCCGTCCCTGGTGAGAGCGGCCTTGAGAGCATGGAAAAACAGATGATTGAAGAGACCCTGCAGCGGCTTGGCAACAAAAAACTGGCCGCACAGGCGCTGGGGATTGGGATTGCCACCCTCTATCGCAAGATAAAGAAGTACGAGATTGCCGTGCAGAGCTGAGGCGCTGGCGGCATCGATCTGGCCCGTGTCGTTTATCGGATGGCACGGGTTTTTTATGGGAACAAGGTTCTGCGCCATTGCTCGGTCGGTGATGAACAGATTGGCGGGGTAGCTGCATGGCAGAATGCAAAAAGCCCGCTCGATGAGCGGGCTTTTTTAATCTGGTGCGTCCTAGTGGATTCGAACCACCGACCCCCACCATGTCAAGGTGATGCTCTAACCAGCTGAGCTAAGGACGCAGGGTGCGCAATGCGGCTTTTATTTCTTTATGCAGAAGTGGTGGGTTTAATTGGATTCGAACCAACGACCCCTACCATGTCAAGGTAGTGCTCTAACCAACTGAGCTATAAA